>JAQWQN010000001.1 GCA_029244465.1 Pseudomonadales bacterium | reverse complement strand
CTTGTCAAAATCATTGACGTGGCGGACAGCGTCCCTGGCCAACATAGTGTCCCTTTCGTTTGTTGTGACGACCGATTGTACGGAGGCGATAGCATCTTCCAAAAGCGCTACTTTTTCCAGAGTTGGATGCTCGCTTGTCTATTGTTTGCGCGGCTCACGCCAGATGGCGTGATTATTCTGCGCCGGCGACTCGTATTCCGAATCGAGTCAGCAAGATACACTGGTGCGGGGTGTCGACGATATGCCATATGATTGCCAAACGACGACGTTGATGACCTGGTTGACGAGAACAGCTGCGGATCCTGCTGACAAAAGTAGCCAGGAGAGGTTTTTCGTCAGACGCGATAGCGGGTGGGGTCAGCGGCGTAGTCCGCAGTCCAATCCCCGGCTTCAGGATAGAGGCGATGATCAAAAGGTAACTTGATCCAGGGTAGTTTTCGCCGAATCCAAATATGCGTGGTCACCTCAACACGATCAGGATGATCTAAGGAGCCGAGGTGTAGTGTGCGGACACGGGAACGGGCGGAATTTTCGGCGTACAGAGTCGATCCGCAGCTTTGGCAGAAGAAGGTTCGCAGTTGATTACCTGAATCAGTTTCGCGGACGTGGCTACTTGGCATACCTCTGCTGAATGCAATGTCTTCGCCGGGCACTTGTACGCAGGTCAGGTAGGCGCTGGCCGTTAGCTTCTGACATGCGCGGCAGTGACAGGCGTAGGCAACGAAGGGTTGAGTGTCTATCTCATAGCGACATGCGCCGCATTGGCAACCGCCTTGATCAACCAGGTTCAAGCCGCTGCTCCTGTGGATTTGTTCGGGCAGGTTTCATCGAAGCACAACGACTTGACGGTGTGAAGTCCACTCGAAGACAGCCCGTTGGTTTGGCACCTCGTTAGTCGAGGTATTTGTCTGTTACTGCACCTTCACTTGCGCTGGTGACGAGCTTTGCGTATTTCGCCAGCGTGCCGGTCGTTGTGTAAGGTGCTGGGCGTTGCCATGCGGCTTTGCGCTCCTGCATTTCTTCGTTACTGACATTCAGTGTGAGCTCGTTTGTTTCAGCATTTACTGTCACGCTGTCACCGTCATGGACAAGCGCGATGGGCCCGCCGTCGTATGCTTCAGGCGTGACGTGACCGATTACGAATCCGTGTGAACCGCCGGAAAACCGGCCATCGGTGATCATTGCTACGTGCTCGGAGAGGCCTCGGCCATTGATGGCGCTAGTTGGAGATAGCATCTCTCGCATCCCTGGGCCGCCTCGGGGTCCTTCATAGCGAATGATGACGATGTCGCCCTTTCCAACGGTGCCATCCATGATGGCAGCCATGCCGGCTTCTTCGCCGTGAAAACATTTTGCGTTGCCGGTGAATTCTAACCCTTCGTGCCCAGTGATTTTTGCTACTGCGCCTTCGGGCGCTAAGTTGCCGCGGAGGACGACGAGGTGGCTGTCTTTTTTGATTGGGTTATCAAGTGGTCGAATGATCTTTTGCGTCGCAGGGTAGTCGTCGGCATCTGCGAGGTTTTCAGCCATCGTCTCCCCGGTTACCGTCATGCATCCGCCATGCAAAAGCCCTTCTTGCAACAGCATTTTCATGAGGGGTCGAATACCGCCGATGTCGATGAGTTCGCTCATCGCGTACTGGCCGGCTGGTCGCATGTCTGCGAGTACTGGAACGCGTTTACCAACCCGGCTGAAATCGTCGAGGTCCAAAGGTATCCCTGCAGAATGGGCTATGGCCAGGAGGTGCAGAACCGCATTGGTTGAACCTTCAAGCGCGATGGCGACGGTGATTGCATTTTCAAAGGCTTCTCGGCTCAAGATATCGCTAGGCTTGATGCCGCGCTGGATGAGATGGTGAACGGCTGCGCCGGCGCGGAAGCTGTCCTGTTTTTTGGCCTCGCTGACTGCGTTTTGCGCAGAACTGTTAGGCAGGGAAAGACCCAGCGCTTCTAGAGCTGAGGCCATGGTGTTCGCGGTGTACATGCCGCCGCAGGACCCTGGTCCGGGGATGGCCGTCGACTCGACTTCTTTGAGTTCAATATCTGACACATGGCCGGCCGCATGGCCGCCAACTGCTTCGAAGACAGAAATAATATCTCGACGTTCAGCCCCCGGCATGATCGTGCCACCGTAGACGAATACTGCAGGCCGGTTGAGGCGCGCAATAGCCATGCCGCAGGCAGGCATATTCTTATCACAGCCGCCGATCGCAACAAATCCATCAAACCCCTGTGCGCCGACAACCGTTTCTATGCTATCAGCGATGACCTCTCGCGATACTAGTGAGTATCGCATGCCGGGCGTACCCATGCTGATGCCATCAGAGACCGTGATGGTATTGAATAGCACACCTTTGGCGCCAGCGTCGTCGGCGCCTTTGACAGCTTCCTCTGCAAGGGTGTTGATGTGCATATTGCAGGGCGTGACCATTGACCACGTGGAAGCGATGCCTATTTGTGGCTTTTTGAAATCCGCTTCTGTGAATCCCACCGGGTAGAGCATAGCGCGGCTAGGAGCTTGCTCGACTCCGTCGACTACGATGGATGAATAAGGGCGTTTTTCGTCTGCCATGGTCTATTTCCTGTTAAGGCTTTTTGGTTGGGTTAGCCGATCGATTTGATTAAGACAGCTGAGTTGCGCTGCCAGTTATACAGATTTTGTTTTGACTCGGGGAGGGTTTCCATAGACTTGGGCACAAAGCCCTGTTCTTTGAACCATTCCTGAGTTTGCGTGGTGAGCACAAAGAGTTGTGATAGTCCATTTTGCACTGCGTGAGCTTCCGCCGCTACGAGAAGACGTTTGCCGACGCCATTACCGCCGGTTGTTTGCGCAGGTTGTGCCCGATAATTTTCGTGTACCGCGACGCAGGCGAGCTCACCCTGGTTATCATACGGATAGATGGCGCAGCAGCCGACAATGATGCCGTCGAGTTCCGCAACCAAGAAATTTTCGATTTCTTGTTCTAGTCGTTTCCGCTCTCTGCGCACCAGAATGCCGCGTTCCTCTAGCGGCCGAATGACTTCGATTATACCCGCGACATCTTGCGCGTTGGCCTGTCTAATTGGCTGCGGTACCCGTTCTAGCACTTGGGTACCGATGCCGTCGGCCGTGAAGAGTTCTGCCAGTAGGGCACCATCTTCCTCGAAGTTGATGAGATGGGACTTTGCAACGCCACCACGAACTGCCTTGCTCATAGCGGCAAGACGGTGTCCTCGTTGTATCGAATGGTCAAGCTTCACTTGTTCAAGCGTGGTGGGAGTGAACGTACTTACTCTTTCGTTCGCTTTGTTAGTCACGATAAAATCGTCCAGCACAATCAATTTGTCAGCCTTTATCTGGATCGCGATCTCGGCCGCAAGATTCTCTGCCGACAGGTTGAATGCCTGCCCCGAGTTTGAAAATCCGACGGGAGATTGCAACAATAGGCCACCCGCGTCGAGTGTCGAGCGAACACGCACTTTTTCAACTTTTCGTACCTCACCGGTGAACAGGTGGTCGATACCGTCTACGATGCCGATGGGTTGAGCGATTACGAAATTGCCCGAAATCACCGGGATGTCTACGTTGTGTAATGGCGAATTTGGCAGGCCAGTCGAAAACAGCGCCTCGAGAGCAGTGCGAATACCGCCATTGATTTCTGCGATCGAGCTAATGGTATCTGCATCGGTAATGCGCCGATCGTTATGGAATTTTTTGGCGTTGCTGCCTAGCCGCTCGTCTATCTGTTCTCTTGCCCCGTGGACGAGCACTATTTTTACGCCGAGGACGTGTAGCAACGCCAAATCGTGGATGATATTGGTGAGGTTGACGTGCTTAAGGACTTTGCTCGTTAACAATATAACGAAAGTTTTGTTGCGGTGCGCGCTGATGTAGGGGGTGGAGCCTCTAAACCACCTTGCGTATTCGTTGGCGGCCATGTTTACCCCACACAGTAGCGTTGAATCACATGCCGTAAGGTTTCGGCTGCGGGTGCGATTTGATCTCGTGCGAGATACTCATTGGGTTGATGTGCCTGATCGATACTGCCAGGTCCGAACACAACGGTTTCCATTCCCAGGCTCTTAAGGAAATGCCCTTCGGTGCCAAAGGCGACGGTACCGGGCATATTGCCTGAGTATTTGGCGAGTGTTTGTACTAGATCGCTATCGATGTCCGACTCAAATGGTGGAATCGGGGGGTACTGAGTGTCTAATTCAAGTTTGATGTCACAGTGTGCAATCGCCTGTTGCAATCGATAGCGCAGCATCTCAATGGTGGCATCAGTGTCCATCCCTGGGAGTAGTCTCAGATCGATTTGTAGCTCTGCATGACTGCATATTCGATTGGGGCTATCGCCTGCGTGCAGACAACCGAGGTTCAACGTTGGGACGTTGACGTCGAAGGCTGGATTTTGATTTTGGGTCGCGAGTTCTTGGCGAAACTGAATGAGTTCGCCCATGACGTCGTGCATCGCGTCGAGCGCGTTGCAGCCTAGATCTGGATTAGACGAGTGTCCGGATTCACCTTGTAATTTAACCGACATAAAGGCGATACCCTTGTGGGCATAGACAGGTCGCAATCCGGTCGGCTCGCCGATGATGGCGTAGTCTGCCTTTGGTTGCTCCTTGCTAGCGAGGTAGCGTGCGCCTGCCATAGAGCTTTCTTCATCAGAGGTTGCCACGATCGTGATTGGGGCTTTGAGATCATGATTTAGGAAGGTGCTCGCAGCTTCCAGTGCAACGGGAAAAAACCCTTTCATGTCGCAGCTGCCTAGGCCAAAAAGTTTGTCATCTCGTTCAGTGACCGTGAACGGATCGGTTTGCCATTTCGATTCGTCGTACGGCACTGTATCAGTGTGTCCGGCAAGGACCAGGCCACCCCCCTCATCGAGTGAGGGACCGTAGCTTGCGATGAGATTAGCTTTCTTGGGGTTGTCAGGTAGAGGCATGAGTTCAGTGTTGAAACCAATACCATCAAGCCAATTGGCCAGATGCTCAATGACGCGCAGATTGCTGCGATCTATATCGGGTGTTGTTGAACTGATAGAAGGTTCTGAAACCAAAGTCGTCAACATGTCATCGAATTTAGGTAGCACGTGTCTGCCTTTAACTGGCCCGGTTAACGTAAGTAAGTACGATTCGCCCTACTGCATAAGCGCATGCGAAGGGCCCGTATTGTAGTCCCAACATTAGCCTAAATGCATCTAAGTTGTTTAAATATCAAGCTTTTTTCATATGTGACAAGCGTCTTACCTGGGTGCTTAAATGCTTGCATTATAGCGCTTGCACGCGATACTCCAGGTTCTACACAGGGTATCAATGGATAGGTGCGTGGCAGAGTCGGGACATCAGCCAGAGACCGAGTTGGATTCAGGTGATCGCAAAGCAAAAGCGCATTCAGGTGGCGTGCTGCATCCAGAAGAGTCGCAGTCGCTCGAAGCGGTGGCGGCGCGAAGCAACGACACGGACGTTACTGCAGACAGTCCCTTCGATGTCGTCCAGGAGCAGCTGCTCGATCTCCCGATTGCACTCGAATGGGTTGTCGAGGCTGGCTTTATCAGCCAGCGCCAAGCGGAAGATATTCTCATTGCGCCCCGGACAAAGAAAGAACTCAATATGCACCCGCTCGAGATCATTGCGTCTCGAGAGTACGAAAATCGCCTTGATCCCGGCCACGTTTTAGACCTGGAGACGATGACAGTTTGGTTGGCAAGGAAGGCAACCCAGCCCTACGTCCGCGTTGATCCGCTCAATGTGAAGGTGAACGATGCAACGGAAGTGATGTCCTACGCTTTTGCCGTGCGTCACAATATCTTAGCGCTGGAAGTGACCGATGATCATGTCTTGATCGCCAGTTGCCAGCCCTATATGTATCAGTGGGAGACGATGCTCACGCAGACGTTGCGTGGGCGCCGGATTAACCGAGTTGTTGCCAATCCAGCAGATTTAGCGCGCTATCAGCTTGAGTTTTACAGCATTGCTCGGTCTGCGGCAAAAGCAGAAGAAGCGGGCATGGAAGTTTCCACGATCACCAACTTCGAACAGATGCTGGAACTCGGGTCGCTGAAATCGCCTGAAGCGAATGACTCGCACGTGGTTAACATCGTTGACTGGCTTTTGCAGTATGCATTCGATCAGCGCGCGAGCGATATTCACATTGAGCCGCGGCGTGACAAGGGCCTGATTCGGTTTCGCATTGACGGTATACTGCACCACGTTTACGAACTTCCGACGGCCGTGAATGCGGCTGTGACGAGCCGATTGAAAATTCTTGGGCGAATGGACGTGGCCGAGAAACGTCGACCGCAAGACGGTCGCGTTAAAACGTTGAGCCAGAATGGCGATGAGATTGAATTGCGTTTGTCGACACTGCCGACCGCGTTCGGCGAGAAGATGGTGATGCGGATCTTTGATCCGGATGTATTGCTGCGGAGTTTTCAGGAGCTTGGCTTGGGTGGTGACGACTATCGGCGTTGGCACGATATGACTCACTCGGCCCATGGCATTGTGCTCGTGACCGGACCGACAGGCTCGGGCAAGACGACGACGTTGTATAGCACGCTAAAACAGCTCGCCACGGATGAAGTGAACGTTTGTACGATCGAGGACCCCATCGAAATGGTGGAGCCTTCTTTTAATCAGATGCAGATTCAACACAACATCGACGTTTCTTTTGCGGCCGGTGTACGCGCACTGATGCGCCAAGACCCAGACATCATCATGATTGGTGAGATTCGAGACTTAGAAACGGCGGAGATGGCGATACAGGCGGCTCTAACTGGTCACTTGGTTATCTCTACGTTGCACACGAACGACGCGCCGACCGCGGTCAGCCGGATGCTCGATCTCGGCGTCCCCGCCTATATGATCCGGGCGACCGTACTCGGCGTTATGGCGCAGCGACTGGTGCGTACACTCTGCCCGCATTGCAAGGAAGAAGAACCCGTAGACACGGAGGGGTGGACTCTGTTGACCAAACCGTTTCGCGTCAAACCGCCGGTTCGCTTCTACGTACCGAAGGGTTGTCTTGAATGTCGTGACACCGGCTTTCTGGGCCGGATGGGGATCTATGAGATCTTACCGATGTCAGCCGAAATCCAAGCGCAGATCAGAGCGGATACCGAGCTTGCTGCGCTACGTAAGGCGGCTTTTAGCCAAGGCATGCGAACGCTTAGGCTGTCAGGTGCACAAAAAGTGGGGGCTGGTTTGACCACAGTCTCTGAGGTGTTGCGGGTAGCACCCATTTCGCAAGACATCTAATTAGCCACTACTACACCGGTTTCAGGCTGCATTGGCGGGCGATTTATGGTGGAATACTGCGCCGCCAAGAGTTACCCGTATAGGATATGACCGAGCCAAATTTTGCAGACCGTGATGGATTCATTTGGATGGATGGTGAACTCGTCCCGTGGCGTGATGCCAAAGTACATGTACTAACCCATACGCTGCACTACGGACTTGGCGTATTCGAGGGCGTCCGCGCGTACAACACACCCCAGGGGCCGTGTATTTTTAGATTGAACGAACACACAGAGCGGTTGTTTAACTCAGCGCATATATTGGGGTTGAAGATTCCGTATAGCGCCAAAGAGGTCAATGAAGCCCAGCGTGATTGTTTTCGAGCTAACGAGATCGACGAAGGATATTTGCGACCGATGGCCTTTCTTGGGTCTGAGGCCATGGGCCTACGGGCCCAGGGTTTGTCTGTGCACTTATCGATCGCCGCGTGGCCATGGCCCGATTATATGGACGCTGATTCGCGTGAGAAAGGAATTAAGGTCCGCACTTCCTCGTATACGCGTCATCATGTCAACATTACTATGTGTAAAGCTAAGTCGAATGGTAACTACACCAACTCTATTCTGGCGCTGCATGAGGCGTTAGACAGCGGTTGTGACGAAGCACTATTGTTAGACAATGAAGGGTACGTTGCAGAGGGTAGTGGCGAGAATATTTTCCTGATTAAGAATGGCGAACTGCATACGCCTGAACTCACATCCTG
>JAQWQN010000198.1 GCA_029244465.1 Pseudomonadales bacterium | reverse complement strand
GATATTGCGCAGACAGAAGATTTACACGCCGTGTTGAGTCTGGGCGATTATTTGTACGAGTACGGTAATTCTGAGTACGGCAATGGCGAAGCGCTCGATCGAATCCCTGCGCCTGACCACGAAATAGTTTCGTTAGGGGATTATCGTACGCGTCATGCACAGTATAAAGCTGACCGTGATCTTCAAGCTGCGCACGCTGCCCATCCTTGGATTGTGATTTGGGATGACCATGAAAGCGCTAACAATTCTTGGTCTGGGGGTGCGCAAAACCACAACCCTGAACAGGGCGAGGGTGACTGGTACGTGCGGCGAGGTCACGCGATTATGGCTTACTACGAATGGATGCCGATAAGAGAAGTGCCGACTGGTCTTTTCCGCAGCTTCCGGTTTGGTAATCTTGCCGACCTGGTCATGCTCGATACTCGGCTTCAAGGGCGTGATGAACAAGGCGGGCGTGAAGATTTCGACCTGGCACATGATCCAGACCGGTCGTTGCTTGGTCCAATACAGGAGGCGCTCTTTTTCAACCATTTGAGCGAGACACAAACGAATGGTGTCCGTTGGAAACTCGTTGGTCAGCAAGTGGTTTTTGCTCCCTGGACGGATGGGGAATCCCCCTTCAACCCTGACAGTTGGGAAGGATACCGGGGCTCGCGAGCGCGAGTGCTTGATCACATTGACAGTCAGGGGATTGAGAATGTCGTCATTCTCACGGGTGATGTGCACAGTGCGTGGGGGATGGAGATTCCTGATGCCAACGGTGAGGGAAGCCACGCCATCGAGTTCGTCGCGCCTGCCGTTAGCTCTCCGCCGCTCGCCTCAACCTCCGCGGCGATGAAAAATTTGGTTGCACGCGCTCGCACTGAGCGCGCTCACGTCAAGTACGTCGACGGCACCAACAACGGATATCTGACGGTAGTCGTCGATCAAGCTCGTGCTCGGGCAGAATGGCGGTATACCGGTGATCGGACGCAGCGAAATGCTGCGGTATTGGGCGGGGTGCTTGAATGTGCTGCTGGAACGAACACCTTAGCTCCGGCAGAGTCTAATTCAAGCTAAGGCGTTTTACGCACGCCAGTCAAAGGGATGGGGCCGCGCGGTGTTTGAACCGTGCCCGTTAGCAGGTCACCGTCTCGAGTGCCGCTGTAGATCAAATTGAACTCACCCATTGGTGTGGTCATCTTGAATGGGAAAGTGAATTGATTGCCTGTGATCGCAATTGTGTTAATGGCGAGTTGGCCTCTCGCGCCACCAATGCTGCCGCTGTAGATGCCATCTGTTGCTTGCACTGTGAGGGTGGGAGTTTGTATTCCCATGCGACCTTCGATTCTGAGTTGCCATTGGCCGACTAGACCAGAGTCAGCGAATATAGAAATAGAAGCAAGTAGAACGAGGGTTGCCGACACTATGCGATATAAACGACTCATAGGTTACCGCTAGGTGGCAATTGTGACTTCTAAAGTTTGGAACCCGGCGGCTTGCATCGCGTGTTGAACGCTGCGTTTGTTATCCGGACAAAGAGCGATCATGGACCCGCCGACTCCGCCGCCAGTTAATTTGGCGCCGAGCGCTCCATTGTTGCGGGCGATGTGTATTAGTTCTTCAAGCTCTGGCGTTGATAGCTGTAATGCATTGAGATAACCGTGACAAAGATTCATTAGTTCGCCAATTTCTTCGAGATTGCCTGCAATTAATGCTTCACGACCGGCGTTGGTGACATCTTCAACTTGATCAAAAACGGCTTCATATCGATCTGGATATTGTTGCCAAGCCTTGCGGACGCGCGCCACGGCATCAGCGGTCAAACTCTCCTTGCCAGTAAGGCCAACGACCAGGTCTAGTGGTTCGCTTAGAGTGAGGCTTTCGAATTTAGGAGTTTCATCAACCCGACGATAGATCAAGGGTGTGCCATAAGTGGCGACCGTGTTGTCCACACCTGATGGCGTACCGTGCGCTGCTTTTTCGCATTCGAAAGCGAGTTCGTTAATGGTTTCATTACCGAGATTTAGGGTGAATGCATGATCAACCGCACGCAGGATGGCGACGGCCAGTGCGGATGATCCACCCAAGCCCATCGCGCGGGGGACATGTGGGAAGACCTCGATGCTCATGTGTTCGTCTAACAAATTCAGCCGACCAAGGATGTTACCAAGAATGCCCGGGAGGCCTTGCATACCGGCATGTACTTTCTGCTCTAAGCCCCAGCGTGGTATGACTATATCCACCCCTTGGCCTTCGCTAGCCGGATACTTACGTACGGTCGCTTCCACGGCGAGGGGGATAGGCAGTGCGATTGCTGGCCTGCCGTATACCACGGCGTGCTCTCCCAGCAGAATTATCTTGCCGCTTGCTGATTGACGTTCTGACTCTTCTGGTCGCGTTGCTTTGCGAGAGAGGTTTTTGACGATCTCCTGTGCTTTCCAAATCTTGACTTCACCGGACTCAATGAGGCTTTCGACAACCGTCTCAAAGTGTTCATCCGGCACGCCTGCCGCACTGGCAACACTTCGTGCGTGCAGGTTCATGTGATTTTGTTGAATACCATTAGTCGATAGCGCACGCAGGGCGGCAAAATTTTGCGCAAGACCAATCGCGCCCATCACTGAAGCCAGCTCTGTCGCGTTCGGTGAACCGAGGAGGCGATGGTTGATACGAACGCTCGGGTTGGATTCCAACGATCCGCCAACAGTGCCGACCTTCATCGGCATTTCGATTTCGCCGACTAGATCTCCCGCGTCGTTTTTATACCATCGTGTCAGTGCCTTATAGCGACCATCTTTAGCAGCGTACGCGTGCGCTGCTGCTTCCAAAGCACGCCAATCATTGCCCGTCGCTAGAGCGACAGCGTCAACGCCGTTCATGATGCCTTTATTATGGGTCGCTGCGCGGTATGGGTCAGCCAGCGCGAAGTCATTGGCGAGAATAATGCCATCCCTTACAGCTTCGCCACTGAAGCCTTTCCCTTCGAGATTAGCGGTAGGAATTTGGACCGAGGCTTTGGCTATTGTCCGGTCCGTTAAGTTGGACAGAATTCGCAAAAAAACTGTGCCGCCAGTCAATTGTTCAACGAGAGCAGCGACTCCTTCACACATCGAATTGACGAGATTTGCGCCCATTGCATCCCGCGTGTCGACGAGTAGGTGCAGGACGACCATGTCGCGTCCGTCTTGCTCGGCGACGTGGTGATAAACCTCGATGTCCAGAGCACCACCACCGCGAGCGACCATCTTGGGGTGCAAGCTATTGGCCAACGACAAAATTTCAGCCTTTTTGTCGAGCAGATTTTGCATCGCGTCGGCAGGGTCTGTCGTGATCACGGTTTGGACCTGTCCGATGAGAATTGGGTCCGAACAGGAAGCGGTGTAACCGCCACCAAGACGTGCCATTCGCGCAGCGCCGGAAAGTCCGGCGACGATGGATGGTTCCTCGACCACAAGCGGGATGGCGTAGTCTCTATTGTTGATCAAAAAATTGAGCGCAACGCCCATAGGCAAACCAAACACACCGATAACGTTCTCGATCATCTTGTCGGCAGCGTTGATGTTGAGCTGGTGGTTTGAGGTGACGAGTTGCTGAACGTCTTGTTGTGACAGCAAACCATTGGCATTGAGCGCTGCGATGCGCTCGACGATACTCATCTTGAAGAAATTAGAAATACGCGAACTGCTAGTTGGCGCTCTCTCTTGTTTGGATGCCATGAGGGGCGATCTCCGTATCCAGGGCTGTGAATCCGGCCTGTGCTGCCTGTGTGCAAAATGTCTGCAACAATTCGGGAGTTTCGGTTATGGCTATACCAATATCTCCGCCCCCAGCGCCGCAAGGCTTGTAGACCATCTTAAGGTCGCGTGCAATTGTAGCTAACCTTTCGTGTTCCTGTGTAAAAATGTTTAGGTTTCCGGCGCGGTCGAGTGCCCTTAGTTGAAGAGTATAGTCCCGTAAATTGTCAAGATTGGCATCGTCGAACAGATTTTCAGACGCATGGCATAGAGCATCCAGGCGATTTTTTTTCTCGTCGCTGTCCCACTCTGAGAATCTTGCAACTTGACCGGGTGTACTGGCAGATTTGCCGGTAAATATAATCGCGAACCGCCAGTCCTTTGGCCAAGGTGTCGGTGTGGCTGTTTCTTGTTGGTAGCGTATAAAGCCACCGTGCCAGCTCGCGGCAATGTCTAGACCGCTGCCGCCGCCTCCCTGCCACCTGCGATGGGCGCGCAGTGCTTCGTGCCATCTTGGTTCGTGTTCTAAAGCCTGGCATAGCCCGCTATAGATCGAGCAGCACAGGGCAGCAGAGGAGCCAAGGCCCATCTTTGTCCCGGATGAGTAGAAAGCGGAAGTGTCCATCAGGCAGTCTAGGTGCGTCGGCAGCTTGGCGTATCCCATCTCTTTCAGAACGGCGACGAATAAACCTGTTACCGGCACCGACGGAACGACCCTCTCGGGAGTGGATAGACCGGGCGTCAGAAAACCGTACGCGACGAATGAAGAAAACATAGAACGCGCCTTTAAGGCGCATGATGCATAGCGATCGATTGCCATAACGGCGGCAGGGGCCCCCGCCAGAACGGCATATTCTCCCCACAGAACGATTTTTCCTGGGGCTGAAATGATCATCAATCTAGTACCCGTGCAGCGCCACCAAGAGCGCACACGTGCGTTGCTAAAACGCCGGGGACTTCGCTCAAGGCGGAGCGTACCTGGGCAACAGAATCAGGCAGGCAGACGGCCTTGACCTGCGGGCCTGCGTCGATGGTGAAAAACGTTGCTATGCCCGCTGCTCTCATCCTGCGAACTTCGTCCATACAGGCAACGGTGGACGGGTTCCAATAACTAAGCGTTGGTGTACTTGTCAACATTATGCTGTGCATTTTGAGGCAACTAAGTTCAGCGACGCCTGCCAGGGCTGAAAAATCCCGTCGAGCGATTGCATTAGATGCCGTTGTATAGTCTTCCGCCGCGCCTTGTTCCCAAGCGTCGTAGAAGGGGGAGGTGGCGGGTGTGCGGCGCATACCTTCTGTGCTACCAACTGCCTTTTTTTCTTCACTCGTAATCGCGATGACCACATTCAGTGGCCAATGATTGGTGCTTGCCGCCGGGGATGCTCGCCATAACGGCGGCGCCAGGTTCACGAAACCACCGTAAACTGAACGAGCGGCACTTGCCGAACCCTGGCGTGCCCATTCGCTGATCAGATCTGAGTTAAGCCCGAGCTGACAGTGTGTGTTTATCGCCGTCATCAGAGCTGCAAAACCAGATGCTGACGAGGCTAGGCCTGCGCCGGTGGGGAAGTTGTTAATTGTCACGATCTCCAGCGGCGGCACGGCGTGGCTTTGGCGCAAGGTGGTTAAGAAATCGGCAACTTTTGCATCTTGCTGTTGTTGGCCATTGATCACGAAGCGGTCAGTTGCGGCATCCGCTAGAACGGTTTCAGTGACTAATCCGTCCAACGTGATGCTCAAACTAGGTGTTGCAGGCAGATTGCCGGGTTTGTCCTGCTTGCCCCAGTACTTAACCAGCGCAATATTTGGATGCGCGATTGCTTTCGTCACAGCTAGTCGATATAGGCGGGCGGAGGCGTGAAGGCAAAGCCCGCTCGCTCGAGCTCTTGGGCGATGCCGATGGTCACCAAATCGTTGTATTCGGCGGAGACGATTTGCACGCCAATAGGTAAGCCATCTGGATTCAACCCGGTTGGGATGACGGTGGAAGGTAAATAGGCCACGCCGGTCAGACCTGCCCAGAACACTTGTTCGAAGTAGGGGCGTTCTTGGTTGTCGACAAGGATTGTTCGTTCCCCAAATTTTCGATGATCGTGTTCAAACGCCGGGGTTGCCATCATAGGGGTAAGGAGAATGTCGTAGTCGTTAAAGAATTCGTGCCAGCTCCAACGGAGGTGGTGGCGTTGTTCATTGTTAGCGCCCCAAGTCTTGAAGCTAGAGACTTGTGCGCGCATAACCTTAGCACCGTTACTTTGGTCGTTTGGATCAAGAGCCTCGACGTACGCCTGCAATCCCTCGTAGTCTTGCTCAGGCATGCGCATAGCCATCGTCGCGTGCAAAAGGTTGTTATACGTGTCATGGCTGTGTTCTGCCGTGAAACTAGGTCTTGCGTCCTCGTTAATGATGGCTCCGGCATCCTTCAGCGCTTGCGCTACGAGATCGACACGGGCCTCTACCTCGCGAGCAACCGGAGCGTGTTCATCGTTTTTCCACACAGCGACTTTCAATCCTTTAACAGAGCGTCCCTGCCATTCAGGTAGATCCAACTTCATGCCACGAGCCGTGATGGTGTCCGGGCCGGCCATGATCCGTAATGCTTGATCGAGGTCTACGGCCGATCTTGCCAACGGTCCGATGACTGAAATATCAGAGCTCGAACGAATGTCTCCAGGAGGGGTATGTCCTCGCATCCAAAGGAGGTTGTAAGTCGGTTTGTGTCCAAAAACGCCGCAGAAATGAGCTGGGTTTCTGATCGAACCACCAATGTCGGAGCCAATTTCGAGGCCGGTGAGACCCGCTGCGAGGGCTGCGGCTGAACCGCCAGATGAACCGCCAGGTATGCGGTTGTGGTCGTAGGGATTATTGGTGGTTCCGTACACTTCGTTGTAGCTTTGGAAGTCTGCCAAAGATAGGGGCACATTGGTCTTGCCGAATACGTTAAGCCCGGCGGAGCGTAACTTCTTAATCGATTCTGCGTCTTCTTGGGCTACATTGTCTCGCCATGCCGGGTTGCCCCAGGTCGTCGGCGCACCAGGAATATCGTATGATTCTTTCACTGTCATGGGCACACCATGAAAGGCAACGTTGCGAGGGTTCGCGTCCATTTTGTCAGCGCTTTCTCGCGCTTCTTTTCGAACATCGACCACGACAGCGTTCAGCGCTTCGTTATAACGATCAATGCGATCAAGGTAGAGGTCGAGTAACTCACGCGCGGAAATTTCGTGCTTGGCGATCATGGCTGCAAGTTCCGTTGCAGATCGGAATGCGATGTCGCTCATATTGCCTTCCTTAAAGTAGCAAAAAGATATGGAATGAGATGGTCCCGCAGCTGCTTGTCGCATGCAACTGGATCGTGCTGTTAGATCCTGCTTGGCGGTTAGGTTTCTCCTTTGGCTTTAGCGCGGAGGGTTACAAGCCAGGCGTCAATTCTTTGGCGCATCGGGGGGATGTCTAGCGCAATAAACGCAGCGCCCAACGGCAACATCCAAAAACCGAGGATTGGCAAGAAGCCAAACACGCCGCCGATCATGAAGGCAATGCCCAGCAACGTTCTTATGCCTGGAGGTACCTGGTCGCGTCCCCACTTTAGAGTTCGGTATGTGACCCCTGCAATCCGTTGGCCGAGATCGGGTGATTGTTTGCCCGATTCTGGCACTAGACCATGACCGGGCCGTCAATAGGCGCGTTATGTTGGCCAGGGTGCGCGCGCCGATCCAGGTCTGGATCGATAGAGCGAAAGCGATAGCGCCCATCCTCATGTAACTCTCGGCCGATGCGATTGTGATGGATGAGTAGGTGCACGTGAGCGATCGCTTCACCCAACGCCATCATCATTTGCCTTGGGTCTAATTCACGCGCGAAAAGCACGGGTAGAAGGTCCTTCGCAATGTGTGGCTCGACACAAGCTTCTTCGATGGCGAGCATGCGATCGTCGTGGTGGCTGATGAGTTCCCGCAGTCGTTCTCTAACACCGTAAAATGGCAGATTGTGCGCCGGTAAAATAAAAGTGTCTTCCGGTGTTGAAAGGAAACGGTCGTGGGAATCCATCCAATCTTTGAGTGGATTGGCATTAGGTTCTGTCGGGTGAACGCTGACGTTGGAGGTGATGATCGGTAGTATCTGATCTCCGGATATCATGATCTTAAGAGATGCACAGTACAGGCAAGCATGTTCAGGTGAGTGTCCAGAACCAACTACAATTTGCCAGTCGTGATCACCGATCGTTAACACCTGACCGTTTTCAAGACGTTCATAGCCTGAAGGCATAGTCGGCATAGACATGCCTTCGGATGAGCGTTGTGTCCACATCTTCTGCAGCTGTTCCACATAATCGTCAGGCATGCCTGCGCGGGTGTAGAATTTCTGCCCAAGCCAGGAACTGTGATGACTGCCCCCAGAATTGGCGAAGGAGCGAGCCTGATAGTACTCTGCGCGCGTCATATAAAGGGCGCAGCGGTACTCTTCGGTGATCATCGAGGATTGACCAATGTGGTCTGGGTGCATGTGGGTACAAATGACCCCGATGACTGGTTTGCCACCCAATTCGTTCTTGAAGATTTGGTGCCAGAGTTCTGCCGTCTCGGCGTTGCTGATGCCCGTATCGACAACGTACCAACCTCGTTTGTCTTCTAACAAGTACAGGTTGATGTGAGCGAGGGACCCTGGCATGGGCATGGTTAACCATCTAACGCCAGGCGCAACCTCCCTGGTTGTGCCTGGTTTAGGGTGGTCTTCGTACGGATATTTTAACGTGTTTGAATTTTGCATAAGCCGGCCAGTATAGCTGGATTTGCGTTTCGTTGCCTTGTCGTTAGTTTCGTCACATATATCAATGGGTTAAAGTCGATGGTTCGTTTTAGGGAAACAAGGAGAGATAGGGTGGCCAACACGAATATGAATGTGAAGCCTGTGCCAACGCTCGATGACGAAGTGAATGAAATTCGCATCGCCACGGCGGATATCGTTAATCAGCATATCTTGCCGAATGAAAC
>JAQWQN010000193.1 GCA_029244465.1 Pseudomonadales bacterium | reverse complement strand
TTCATAAATTCTGCTTTGCCTAGGATGTTGCAGCCGGTTTCCTCCGACAACGTTTCCAGGCGGATCAGCGGCGTGTTGCCTATCGCGGCGATGAGTCCAGCTTTTGTATCCATCAGTCTCGTCTGCGTTCACTCCCAGGGTCGAGCATTCTAAGCGTCGTCCATGAGATCGGCAAATAACGACTTTAAAGGTGTATATTCTAACCATGAAGCATGCATTGTCGATAAATCAAGTTGCGCGGTACGAAGACCTGGGTTACCTCTCACCACTGCCGGTGTTTAGTGCGCGCGAAGTTCAGTCTTTACGCGACCAATTTGAGCGCTTCGAGCGTCACCACGGTGCGAGTTCGGCTGGATTACGCACAGATCTGCATCTGCTCGAAAGGTGGGCTTGGGATGTGGTCACGGATCGGCGAGTCGTCGACAGGGTGGTCAGTTTGCTGGGCGAGAACGTTTTACTATGGTCGATGAATTGGTTTATCAAGGATGCGGGCGATGGCAAGTTTGTCAGCTTGCATCAAGATGCGAACTACTGGGGGCTTGAGCCACACGATGTTGTGACAGCGTGGATTGCTCTTTCTGACGCGAGTCCAGACACCGGCCCAATGGCGTTTTTACCTGGATCGCATCGAGGTGCACTGTACGATCACGAAAACACGTATGCAGAAAACAACTTGTTATCCCGAGGCCAGGTCTCGGTCGCGCAAGTCAGTAACGAGGAGACAAGTCTGGCGCCGCTCGCAGCGGGCGAAATGTCGCTGCATCACGTGCGCCTCCTGCATGGAAGTGGCCCGAATGTCTCTCAAGATCGGCGTATCGGAATGGTTTTGCGATATTGCGGGACACAGGTGCGACAAACTAAGGGTTCAGATACTGCAGTCCTCGTAAACGGCGTAGATTCCTATGGACACTTTGAGCTGCTCGCTAAACCGAAAGTTGATAATGGAGCGCGTGAGCGAAAAGTTCACTTAGACGCAGTCGAGCGGATGGGCAAAATTATAATGGCGGACTGAGAATGAGACGACCCAAGCCGATTGCAAAAGACAGAAACAAATAGCAGTGCAACATAATGTATTTAACCGGAGGAAAAACCAATGAACACAGATAGGGCAGAAAGAACGGCAAGTATAGAAGAGCTAGGATTGGATCCCGTCAAGGTTGAGGCGCTTCTGCAAAGGACGCGGCGCGAGGTAGATGAGGGGCTGCTGCCTGGCGCCCAAATTGCGATTGCTCGGCATGGCAAAGTGGGTGTTTGCGAAAGTTTTGGTAATGCTAACGATGATTCTCTGGTGTGCATATTTTCGGCGACAAAAGGCATCACATCTGCCGCCGCGTGGCTGCTGTTTCAAGAAGGTAAACTGCTTGAGGACGAACTTGTCGCAGATATCGTGCCTGAATTTGGCAGCAACGATAAAGACAAGATCACCGTTCAACAGCTATTCACCCACACCGCAGGATTTCCCCACGCACCATTTCGGCCTCTACAATGGAATTCGAAGCAAGAGACCTTGGGTCGATTTGCTCAGTGGCGGTTGTCTTGGCAGCCAGGTACGAAGTTTGAATATCACCCAACATCGTCAATGTGGGTCATTGCAGAATTGATAGAACGCAAAAGTGGACTGTCGTACGTTGATTTTGTCAGAACGCGTGTTGTGGAGCCGCTTGGTTTAACTAATTTGTTTGTGGGGTTGCCGGATTCGGAGAATGATCGGGCGCTAGCGGTTGAGCATAGCGGCGACCCATTGACGGAGGAAGATTACAAAAAGCTTGGTATGCCTATGCCGCCGGCCTCAGAAGTGACTGAAGAAGCGTTGCTAGTGTTCAATAAGCCTGAAGTGCGAGCGGTTGGTGTGCCAGGTGGTGGTGGCTATGCGAGTGCTCACGATATGGCGCTCTTTTACCAGGCGATGCTGCACGGTGGACTCGAAGGCAGAGAACTTTGGCACGAAGAGACGCGAACTGACGTTCGACGTATTCGATCGGGTGACCTGACGGACATGATGTTCCGGAAACCCGCGAACCGAGCGTTGGGGATTATTATCTCGGGTGATGACAGCCGTAGTTTCAGAGGGTTTGGTAAAACTAATTCTCCAGAAGCGTTTGGTCACAATGGCGCCGGAGGTCAGCTCTGCTGGGCCGACCCTGCAACCGGATTGTCGCTCGCTTATCTGACCCCCGGACACGACCGCAATAATGTTCGCCAGGGTCGACGTGGGGTGGCAATTGGCAGCTTAGCCGCGGAGGTACTTGCGTAAATGATGCAGCGGTGGGTGGTAGAACGTTCGCGTCTATCGCTCATCTCTTTGCTCTCGGTCTTGTTGCCGGCCTTGTCGCTCAGTGCGGCGGTTTCTGCAACAACACAATCAGATCTAACGGCGGCTGGTCAACCGCCCCTGAAATGGTACGCCGAAACCCAGTCCATTATGGGGACGCGGGTGCACGTTGAAATTCAGCATGAAGACGAGGCTTATGCAGCCGTTACCGTAGCGACGGTGATGGCTGAGATGCACCGTATTGATCACGCATTCAGCCCGTATAAAGAGACGAGCGAGATATCACTTGTTAATCGAGAAGCCGGCGCGGGTTGGGTCGAGATTTCTGATGAAATGGTGGCGCTTTTACAAAAGTCCGCTGAGATATCGAACCTGACCAGCGGCGCCTTCGATATTACCTATGCATCGGTGGGACGCTATTACGATTATCGTGAAGGCAAGGCGCCCGACGAAAATTCGATTCGAGCCGCGATACACGCGATCGACTATCGCCACGTTGAACTAGAGCCCAATCGGGTCAGATTTAAGCACCCCTTGGTCTCCATTGACTTTGGTGGTATTGCCAAAGGCTATGCGGTTGATCGCGGCATTGAAATTTTGCTGGCAAGGGGCGTTGTGCAGGGTAGTGTTTCGGCAGGTGGGGATAGCCGTATCCTTGGTGATCGGGCTGGCAAGCCCTGGACCGTGGGTGTGCAGCATCCTCGTGACTCGAACAAGATGGCCGTGTTACTGCCGCTGGTTGACACGGCGGTTTCCACCTCTGGGGACTACGAAAGATATTTTGAGCAAGATGGTGTCCGCTATCATCACATCCTAGATCCGAGCACCGGACGATCGGCTGCTGGCGCCTGGAGTGTGACGGTGCTCGGGGAGCACGCCATGATCACGGATGGTCTTGCAACAAGCGTGTTTGTGCTTGGACCGGAAAAAGGAATGGCGCTCATCAATCGCCTTTCAGCGGTGGATGCGATCATCATCGATCCAAACGGTCGGATGACCTATTCAGACGATCTTTCCGGACTCTAGCGCGAGTTGGACGATCTTGTTCTCAATTTGCGGCAAGCCCGCCGTTTCTTCGGCAGAAATGTGACCTGATTCCGACATTGAACCAGGTGCTACAAGTAACGTGTACTCGTCACGTCGCATGGATACGGATAGACCAATTATGGACGTGATGGTTGCGAGCAACTGGGTGTGCTGTCGCGGGATTCACGTGGTCACGCGAGCGGTCGGTACACGCAGACTCTAACGGAAGTGTGCATGGATACACACAGCCTGGCAGCTTGATGCCGGTAGTACGAAGAAATTGAACCGCAAGGAAGCGGGCCTGTAAGACCACAGGTATTCAGTAGGACGGGATGATGACGATCAATGGATCGCAGCGGTTTCTTCCCAGGATCTTCGACGGCACAACCTGCGATCTAGATCGAAAAGTTAGACGTTCGGAGGATGTATGTTGCGACGCCCTAAATTGGAGATGTGTAAACAACATTTGCGGGCCATCGCTCGCTCAAGAGCAGTGTTTGCATGCAGTATCCTGTTGGCTTCGTCGTTGTCCTTCGGCACCGTCAAAGTGAGTGAGGAAGCACCAGATTTCACCTTGAAGTCACTGCAAGGCTCTAACCTTCGTTTAGAAGAATACCGCGGTCAAGTTGTGCTGCTGAATTTTTGGGCAAGTTGGTGCGGACCGTGTCGGCAAGAGATGCCGATCCTTGACCGGATACACCAGCGCTATGAAGACACCGGGTTTGCAGTCTTAGGTGTCAACGTGGAAGGCGAGCTGGGTCCCGCCAAGAAAATTGCGGACAAAACCAAAGTGACGTTCCCCGTGTTGATAGATGAAGGTCAAGCAGTTAGTAAACTCTACGATTTGGAGGCGATGCCCAGTACGGTCGTGATCGATCGGGATGGTGTCGTGCGCTATTACCACCGGGGTTACAAACCCGGTGACGAATCAAAGTATGTGGACGTCGTTAAGAAGTTAATCCGCGAGTAGGTTGACTGACATCAAGGAGTGCGTGATGCCAGGGATAGCTAAGTTGAAGTTGCTGTGGGGTCGAATGTTGTTCGTCCCGGTTTTGATTTTGATTGGAATGCAAGTGGGTTGGGCAAATCCAACAACCCCCGACGAAAAGATGGAAGCGGTGCAGAAAGCGCTGATGGAGTTAAAGCGGGATCTGGTCATTCTCGAAGAAGATCTTCTGTTTCCGGCCAGCTCGCAAGTATCTGTATTTCTGTCAATGGATATGGGTGAATTTTTCAAATTGGATGCGGTCACACTTAAGGTGAATGGCAAAGAGGTGGCGCATCATCTGTATACCAAGAAACAAGTAACGGCGTTAGGCCGTGGTGGTGTTCAAAAACTCTACGTCGGTAATGTAAAACAAGGTGCCAACCGTGTTACCGCCTTCTTCACAGGACAAGGTCCAAACGGACGAGACTTTCGCCGAGCGACGACGGTTGATTTCAACAAAGACTTTGAGCCGACTTTCATAGAACTTGCGATTACTGATGATACTGGCAACTACCAACCAGATTTCAGCGCAGATGTCGTGAACTAGGGCCCTCAAACCCGATGCGGCAATTTTTCTGCGAACTTCTTTTCATCTGCTCGGCGGCAACGCCCGGCGCTCAATCTATTGATGACCTCGCGTACGGCACAATGCTGTATGAGTACTACCAAGAAGACTATCAGGCGGCACTGCTGAACGTGATGATCGCGGAAAGCAGGGGTCAGCGTGGTGAGGACGTGGTTCGTTTTGAGCTTGCGAAGGGTAGCTTTGCTTTCGCGCACGGCATGTTTGACTACGCCAACGAAATTTATACTGCGGTGGCGGAAGGTGAACTCACTGACCTCGACCAGATGCGCTTGGCTTTTCATCTGTCTGGCGAGTATTACCGCCGCCAGGACTGGACCGCTCTTGGCCAAGAATTAGCCAAAATTGAACTTGGTGAGAGCTGGTTAGGCAAAGAACGAGTCCATCCAGACGTTGAATTCATGAAGGCAGAACATGCCGTTCAGAAGAAAGAATTTGCACTCGCAGAAGCAGCTTTTGCGCGGATGGATGCAGAAAACCCATTGCGTGCTTACGGCATCTACAACCTAGGGGTCGCCTATCGAGCAGCGGGAGATCTAGCGCGTGCAATGCGTACTTTCCGTGCTCTATCGAAAATGCCTACGTTTACTGAAGAAGCCTTTGATCTAGCTCAGCGAGCACGGCTGGCGCTGGCGCTCATCGCGCGAGAGCAAAAAAACCATACACGAGCTGAAAGTGTGCTTGCCGAATTGCCCGCAGAAGGCCGTTATCAAGATATTGCGATGGCTGCGTATGGTGGCCTGGCCATGGATACAGAGAACTATGAACTTGCTGCCAGAATTTGGATGACGCTTCAGGAGGCGCCGTATTGGCGCCCCAGTACGGCAGCCGCGCGACTCGGTTTTCCGATGAGCTTGGAAAAGCTGGCGTTGACTGACAAACAGGCCAGCGCTGCTTCTGCTTTGTTGCACTATCGCGAGGCCGAGAAACGCTTTACGGAGAGACTTGCGAGCCTGACTGCGCTCACCCAAGCCGCGCAAGACCCAGAGTGGCTAACAGCGCTTCTGGCGGTGTTCGCGCGACCTCTCCAGCTGGATCAGGCAGAGCATGCAACCGCGGCACAGCAACTCGAAATGCAGGCGCTTATGAAACGTTGGCAGGAGCAGCTAGGACATACTGACTGGCTGCAATGGCTTGCTATGGATGAGGTCCACCAAGCACTGGTTCAGTGGCGCGATCTCGGCGCCATGCAACTCTGGTTGCGTGACCTGTCAGAAAGGATGGATGCCCTTCGAGAAGTCGCTGCAGAACAGCAATATCGCAGCCACAAGGCGCGCGGTATGTTGGTTGACAATGGTTTGCTTGCTGCTCGAACGGATTTAGAGGAGAGCGTGAGCTCACTAAAGGCGATGCTCGACGGTTTGGCTCACGCGCAACCGGAACCAAGCACTGATTGGATGTTACCCATAGCAACCGATGACGAACGAGCGCGGCTAGCTGGCCTAGATCGAATGAAGGCTCTGTTGGTCCATATGGCTCCATCAGATCAAG
>JAQWQN010000143.1 GCA_029244465.1 Pseudomonadales bacterium | reverse complement strand
ATCATTTTTGACTTAGAAGATGCCGTTTCTCCGGATTCGAAGTCGGTTGCGCGCAACCAGGTAGAATCTGCCATCCAAAGTGGTGGTTATGGTTACAGAGAATTAGTTGTTCGGTGTAATAGCCTACATTCCCCCTGGGGTAAGGCTGATGTTGAGCGTTTTGCTTGTGCTGATGTTGCAGCTCTTTTATTCCCAAAGATTGAAAGTGCCGACGAAATTACGCAAATTCTTGACGCTATCGATGATGCCGGTGGCACTAAGCGGATATGGCTTATGATCGAAACACCCAAAGGGGTACTCGACGTAAGAACATTTGCCGCTCACCCTAGCGTTGAGGTGCTGGTTATGGGGACAAGCGACCTCGTAAAGGAGTTGCGCGCGGAGCACACTGCGGATCGCAGTAACCTGGCATTTGCATTGCAGCAGTGCGTACTGAGCGCGCGCCTCCTTGACAAAGAAATTCTTGACGGCGTACATCTCGATTTCAGGAATCAACAGTCGCTAAGGGAAGTCTGCAGCGGCGGGCGTAGTATGGGTTTTGATGGCAAGACGCTCATTCATCCTTCTCAAATTGAGACTGCCAATGAAGTGTTTGGCCACTCAGAGGCGTCGATTGCAGGGGCCCACGCAGTCCTAGAGGTCTGGCAAGAAGCGCTCGCCTCGGGCAAGGGCGTGGCTGTGCTTGATGGCAAGCTGGTTGAGAATTTGCATGCAGCCGAAGCCGAGCGCGTCATCGCCTTCGCAGAGGCTCTAGCCGCCCGCGGATAAACGACGACTAAACGACGACTAAACAGAAAGGGAAGAGGAGGCAACGGATGCCAATCGAGTCGGTGAACGGTATCGATCTGTACTACGAAATTGGTGGCACTGGCGAACAGGTATTGTTTATCAGTGGCAGTGGTGGCGATCTTAGAAATAAGCCGAATCAGTTTGATTCCCCATTGGCGGAATCCTTTGAAATAATTTGCTACGACCAGCGTGGTCTTGGCCAGACCGCCAATCCGGATGGTCCGTTTACCATGGCTGAGTATGCTGATGATGCTGCCGGGTTGTTAGACAGGTTGGGGGTTGATCGAATCCCAGTGATTGGCGTCTCCTTCGGAGGGATGGTTGGCCAAGAATTTGCGATCCGTCACCCCGATCGCGTTAGTGCGCTGGTCTTGGCCTGTACCTCCAGCGGTGGCGCTGGTGGTGCTTCCTATCCATTGCATGACATTGAAGACCTAGCGGATATTGACCGTGCGCAGACCCATTTGAAAGTCGCAGATGTGCGACATACCGGGCAATGGATAAGCGAAAACCCTAAAAAATGGCAGCGTCGCGTCGACATGAGCGTTGCCGCTAGGCGCGGCGACCGGGATCCATCGGGTGGACGCAAACAGCTAGAGGCGAGGAGGGTTCATGATACTTTCGCGCGGTTGAGTCGGATTGCGGTACCAACTTTATTGGCCGGCGGGGAGTTTGATGGTGTTGCGCCCCCGGAAAATATGCGTGCGATAGGTTCTCAGATCGCCGCCTCTGAGGTACGTTTCTTTAACGGCGGGCATATGTTTTTAGCGCAAGATAAAACTGCTTATAAATATATAATACAATGGCTTAAAGGGAATATATAAGGTGGTTTGGATCTTTTCTTTCTGTGGCTGACGACGATCCTGGCGCGCTACCGCGAAACCTGTCGCTAGGATTTCTTTTCAGGCGCTTCTTGTTTTAGCCGGATGGCACTCTGTGTCGGATCGGCGGCGTGGCGGGCAGCGAGCAGGTTTGCTGCTGGGTAGTGTTCGCTGTCTTCCTCCTGCGGATCGTTTTCAAGCTTAGGTTCGCTGCTGTATGTCGAGATGCCCAGCGACCGCCGCAGTGCTGCACCAGAAATCAGGTGCAGCAGTGTCACAACGGCGAAGGCGGCAGCAAGTGGGCTCAAGAACGAGCGATGGGTGAGCAACAGGAATAGCGTAATGAATACCCCGCTGCTCAGTGTTTGGATGAGCGGGGTTATGAGCGGTCGTCGGTCTAAAACACCCAGTATGCTCGCCAGTAACCAGACGGACAGAGGCAGGGCGCAAATAAACACTAAGGCGTACCACCAAGTGCTAATCATCGCCATCACCTGCGCCATCACCTGCGCCATCACCATCACGCCCGCCCCCGCGCTCTCCAGTCCCGGGTGCATCGGACTTCAGATGGACTACGTCGATTGTGCAATTGCTCGCATCGATGATGATCTGATCACCAGTTTTGAATTGGGTCGTACAGTCCGCGACGTCTACCAGGCACGGTACGTGGAGTTCTCTAGCAACGGTGCCAGCATGCGAAAGGAAACTGCCCGTACCAACGATGACGGCGGCGGCTTTTTGAAAGAGCGGTGTCCACGCCGGGTCTGTGTACGGCGCGACGAGAATCTCCCCAGCTTGTAGTTCAGCACCCTGGCTCGGGTCCATGATGACTCGAGCGATGCCTTGTGCCGTGCCTGGGCTTGCGCACTGCCAAAGGTCAAAAGGTTTTCTTTCTCCTGACGAAGCGACATTGATTGTCTCTGGTGGCCGCTGCGCGGCCGCTGTTTGCCATTTTCTGCGCCGTGCCCGGATCTTAGCTTGGGCATCTGCGGGCACGAGGCGGCCCGCTTGTAACGCTTCCAATTCGTCAACTAAGAGAAAGAAGATGTCGCCTTCGTGTTCGAGGCGATTCTGATTGAACAGTGACTTTTCGATATTCAAGACGCGCGTACGTATGCTGTCAAATGCCATTACGTGGAAGTAACGGGTGTTTTCTCGCAACGTAATAAAGTGCGTTATGCGTTTTGTTAGCCAATCAACAAGACCTCGCTGCCATGGTTGGAGGTGGCTGTGTAATTGGTCGCGGGCTGCGAGGTACTGGCCGTGCGATCGATCCGCGCTCGCGGCCGTGTCAGTTTCGTGCGCGAGCAGCCCGAGTAAATCGTGCGGTGTTTCCCGCCAACGCGGTGCGGCGATGTCCAGTTCTCTCGGTCCTCTGTGACCATACTTTTGAATAAACTTGTCGTATGCGAGGCTGAACTCGTGGCCGATTGGCAGTGCGGATTCGGTTTCGAGGGTCCGTGTCAGCTCGGGTGACCTTTTTAGGAGTGTGGTGAGATTAGAAAGTTCATCGAGCATCTCCAAAGAGTGCGTATCTTGGCGTCCATGGTAGGTGCGAGGCAGGTTAGCGATAGGGAAATCAGGAGCGAATCGTTTGACCAGGTTTTCCAACACGCCAATGAAAATGAAATAGCGTCCTGCAGAAATGTTCAGTGTGAACATTTGGTGATAAGTCGGCATGAAGCTGTGCCGACCCCAGACCAGGCGGCGCATGGCCTTGGTGAGGCTCAGTGAATCTCTATGCTTAATGCGATCGGCGACGCGGCGAAAGTTCTCAAGGTCGTGTACGGAAAGGCGAGCGGCTCTATGCCAATTCGCGCCATCCGCGAGGTAAAAGGCGGCGCCTATGGCGATACTTTTCAGCAGCCGAGACCAAGAAAACTGAACTTGGCTTGGGTTGCCACGCAGTAACACCATTTCGCAAAGTTCTCGATCCGTCATCTTAAACGGGATGAGATGTTGCAGTGGTCGAAGCGCTAGATATAGACGGCCATCTACGAAGGCGCCCAGACCGGGTAATGATTGCGCAAATAGATCAGCTGACAGTGGTGTCAGTGGTTCTGTGAAGTTCTCGGCCAGCGGTTTGAAGAGAACTAACGGATCGTCGAAGGTATAAGTTGACGGACGTGTTTTGATCGGACGTGATTGGAGTAGGTGGAGCTCTTTTCCAACGTAGGCAAATTCGATGTCTTGTGGCGCATCGAACAGTGTTTCCACCTGGCCCGCTATAGCTGCAATATGTTCGGCTTCCGTACGGCTGAGCACTTCTGCATTGCGGTGTTCGCGGTTGACCGATTGCAGCCTCGATGCATCGTGATTTGAAGCGTGATGCAAGACTTGAACGCGTTTGTCTCTAACGGTGTAGTTCAGTAATTGGCCCTCGACTGAGACCCGAGCCTGGTCGCCCGTGACTCGCCCGTCTACCAAGGCAGCGCCCAAGCCCCAGGATGATTCAATGACAATGTCGGTGCTGATACTGCTTGGATCGCGGCTGAATGCGACGCCAGAGCGGGTGGCAGGTAGCATTTTTTGTACAATCACTGCCATCCGGAGTGGGGCACCGGAAACAATTTGTCCCCAACCATCGCGCCTATAGGTGCTTGCTGCAGTTGACCAGAGTGATAACCAGCAATCGATGATCGCTCGGTCTAACTGGCTCGGGGGTACAAAGTAGTACGTGGAGTGCTGTCCGGAAAAACTCGCGAAACTCGTGTCCGCTTCCGTCGATGAGCTGCGAACTGCAACTTCTTTCTCATCACCGAGGTTGCTCACCATGCCTTCGACGACTGCGGCCATAAGTTGTTGGTTTAGTCGAGGCGTCGCTGGGCGTACAAGTGGATCGGTTATCTGACCGAAGTGGTCAATAAAAGCATCGGTTGTAACGACAAAGCCGGGGGGCACCGAAAAACCTGCGCGAAGCATAGTGCCCAAATGAGCGGCTTTGGCGCCGACGGTGTCTATATCTGCAAGCGTGATGTCTTGCAGGGGTTTGATCCAATCCAATGACTGTCGCTCTAGGTAGAGGGGTTGGCTGGACTAGAGTAGCTAACCTGATGAGCGTGTGGAAGAGATGTTAGGTCGGTTCTATGATCGTCGAGGGTCGAGAAGCGGCGCCAGAACGCTGTGCTGCAGCGCGGACCTTTCGCGTTAGCGCCTTTACTTGATGTGGCAGGGCCAGCATCGCCGGTGTGCAAATGAGCGTCAGCAGCGTTGAGAATGTGAGACCTGCGACGATAGCCTGTGATAAAGGTACCCACATCATTGACATCATGCTGCCGTAGGTGACCGTGCGATTGAATAGGTCAATGCTCAAGTTGCTGGCCAATGGCAGGAGTCCAAAAACTGTTGTAATCGTCGTTAATAAGACGGGTCGTAGTCGCTGAGCACCGGTGCGCACGATGAGTGATATATAGTCAAGCTCGGGGTGTTCGTCACGTAAATGGTTATAGGTGTCGATCAGAACAATATTATTGTTAACAACAATCCCTGCTAGGGATACCACGCCAACGCCAGATAAAACTGCGCTGAATGGATTATCTGTGATGAGTAGGCCGAGAAAAACACCTGCCGTCGATAGAATCACCGCAAATAGGATGAGAAAAGCCTGATAGAAATTATTAAACTGGGTAACGAGCAGGATGAACATCAGCAGCAACGACAAACTGAAAGCCACGCCGATAAATGCCATGGAATCTGCTTGTGTTTCGTTGGCACCACGGAACTCAATCAGAAGATCAGCGGGCCAATCTTGCAGTTGGATCCAGGCTTCAAGTTCCTGCACTTTATTGTCCGCGAGCACATCAGGAGCGACGTCGGCGCGAATCTGTCCGATAGGTACGCCATCAACCCGTTGTAACGTATCGACATTCGGTACCGCGGACCGCGAGACAAAGTTTGAAATGGGCACAAGCCCTGTCGGCGTTGCTATGCGCAGTTCGTCCAGCGCATTGATGCCGCGATATTCGAGTGGGTACCGGACACGTATATCGACGCCGTCATCTGCTCGGTCAGGTCGGTACTCGCCGACTTTGATACCATTTGTGATCAGTTGCACGGCGATACCAACTTGGCTGACATCTGCTCCGTAGATTGCGGCTTGAGCGCGGTCGACTGATAATTTCCATTCGATGCCAGGTAGGGGGCGGGAATCGGAGATGTCTCTGATATCCCTGTCGTTGCTCATGTGCGCAACGACGCGATCAATCGCAGGGTCAATCAATGTGCGGTTATGAGAGGAAAATTGAATGAGTAACGGCTTACCGGCTGGGGGCCCCATCTCCATTTTTTTGATTTCGATTTCAATGCCGGCGAGTTTCGACGTCCGTTCACGAATCTCTTCGAAAATCTCCGTGCCTGAAACGGATTTATCCCCTTCTTCGTGGAGTTCGAGGTAAAGGGTGCCCACAGCATCGATGGCGCTGTCGCGGGACGGTTGGCCGGGTAGTGTGGTCGCCGCGTTTAAACTCTTAATTCCATTCACATCGAGAATTTCATTTTCTACTTCGGCGACGAGTTCGTTTATTTCATCGGCGCTCAAATTGCCGCGGGCGCGAACGATGACGTTTGCATACATCGGTTCTGATTCGGAAAAATAGATCATCCCGCGGCCAAATTCACCATATGCCCAGAACGTTGCGACCAGCACGCCAATAATAAGAGCAAAGGTTGCGATGCCGTAACGAGCAGCTATTTGTAACAAGCTGGCGTACATGCCTGTTAAGGAGCGAAGTACCGTTGGATCGCCATTTTCCAGTTGCTTCAGGGTCTCCTGCGAATGCGCATCTCGGGACCCTGCTTTGCCGAATATAGAACCAAGTACGGGACCAAAGACCAGCGCATAAAGTAGCGAGCCGGCAAGTACGGTGAATACGGTAACAGGCAGATAGCGCATAAATTGGCCGTCGAGGCCGGGCCAAAACATGAGCGGTAAGAAAGCGGCGAGGGTGGTGGCTGTGGAGGCGACCACTGGCCAGAACATTCGGCGCGATGCCTGTATGTAAGCCGCCCGTGGCTTTACGCCCTCGATCATCTTTCTGTCGGCGTATTCAGTGACCACTATGGCACCATCGATGAGCATTCCGAGGCCGAGGAGCATCCCGAACATCACCATAAAATTGAAGGTGTAGTCCATGGCGTAGAGGAAAATGAGTGCGAAAAGGAAGGAAGTTGGTATGCCGATGCCCACAATGACACCGCTGCGGAACCCCATCGCGGCAACGACGATGATCATCACCAGGCCAAGGGCGGTAAAAATATTGCCTTGAAGTTCAGTGACCTGGCTGCCAGCAAAGGGTCCCTGATCGCTCGTATAGAAGACGTCAACCTGGCCCGGGAGTTTCGGTCGATAGGCTTCGACTTTTGCTTTAGTGCCTGCGATGGCATTCAACATGTTGGCGTTAGTGCGTTTCGTGACGTGTAGCGAAATGCTCTTCCGGCCGTTTACTCGAGCGTATGTCTGCCGGTCTTTGAAGGTTCGTCGCACCGTCGCGACGTCTTGTAGTGTGATGACGGTATCGCCAACGGTTTTAACGGGTAGGTCGAAGATGTCAGAGGCCCCTTCAATGATTGAGGGCACCTTGACGGAGAACCGGCCGCGGCCTGTATCTACCGCACCGGCAGGAATCAGGCGGTTGTTGCGGACCATTGTCGTGATGAGTTCTTCTGACGAGATCGCGAAGGCTTCGAGGGCATTCGGGTCGATGATCGCCTCCAATAGCTCTTCTCGCTGGCCGAAAAGATCCGCTGACAGGACGTCAGGCACTGTTTCGACGGCTTCCCGTAGGTCTTGAGCAATCGTATAGAGCATCCGTTCTGGTACAGCGCCTACGACGTTAATCTGGATGATTGGGAAATCGTCCATCGTGGCTTCTGTGACGATCGGCTCTTCCGCGGTCGACGGGAACTCAGCTTTCGCTCGATCGACAGCCTCTCGGGTATCTAATAAGGCTTTGTTGAGATCGGTATCTGCGTGAAACTCGAGCATGAAGGTTGCAACCCCTTCTGCGCCGAACCCCATCATCTCTTTGATGCCCTCAACGTCCCGCATTTCGACTTCCATCGGCATGATGAGTAGTCGTTCTGCATCTTCCGGACTGATGCCTTCGTGGATCACCGTGACGATGAAAAATGGCACATCAATATCGGGCTCAGCGGCGATGGGGATTGCGGCGCGAGCCAGCAGTCCTGCGACGACAATCATGAACATGATCAAGAGCGAGGTTCTGGATCGGTTGATCGCGGCTTCTATGAATTTTTGCATCAGCTCAACCTGGATTGTTCATCGCGACCGCGGTTCCTGGAGAACGCTCTGGCGGCGCGGCCTGAGCTTCGAAGACAGGGTCGACGCGTTCCCCGGGCACAACCAATTCTTGACCCACGACGATGACCCCAGCGCGCGGTGGTAACCCGGTCACCCAAACGCCCCCGGGTGAGTCGGAAAGTACTTCAATCAGGTAAAATTCAACAATGTTGTCTTTGTTCACGGTTCGAATGCCGATGTCTCCAGCGTCGTCTAGGCTAAACACAGCCGGACTGACGAGCTGTGCGAGCACCGTTTCAACGGGTATATGAATCTCAGTGGTGATACCAGAGCGGATACTGTAGTCAGCGTTCGCCAAATTGATTTCGATTGGATAGGTACGTGTTGCGCGATCGCTCTGGTGTCCGATGAAAGAGATTGTCCCGGTGACTGCGCCACCGCCGCGGAAAAAACCGGTCGCGGTTTGTCCCATACCGAGTTTGACAACGTCTTGTTCGGAAACTCTGCCGGTGAGTAGCATGGGGTCCAAATCGACAATCGTGGTGCAGGCGGCCCCTGGTGTTAGATAGTCGCCAACTTCGAGATGAACATCTTCAATGACGCCGTCGAATGGGGCGGTCACGATGAGTTTGGTCAGGTCCAGCTCTTTGCGATGCACGTTAGCGTCCGCGGCGGCAAGCCTCGCTTTTGCAGCGGCAATCGCTGATTGCGAGTTAAATCCGCGTTCCTTCAGTCTTAGCGCGCCTTGGTAATCGATACGAGCTTGCGCGAGTGCTGCCTTCGCTTCGACTAAACTTGCGCGGCGGTCTTCAGTCGAGATGCGACACAAGGTGTCGCCCTGTGAAATTCTGTCTCCGCGTTCCACGGGTCGCTCAGTGACGGTACCGCCTAGCTCCGCTTTGACTGTGACGGTTCGTTTGTTCTTGGTTTTGCCACGAACCTTAATGATCCTCGGCTGTTCGGATGCGTTGACCACCGTAACCCGAACCTGAGTCGGGATTGAGTCTGAATCAATCTCTG
>JAQWQN010000139.1 GCA_029244465.1 Pseudomonadales bacterium | reverse complement strand
AGACGCAATCAATCAGTCACCCTGCGTGCTCGCAAGGACGTGCCTGAGTACACTGCACGCTCTTTAAACAAACAGGCGATCTTCTTGGCACTATCAGAATTTGCAACGCCACAGCTGTGGCGAGCCGACTTAGATGCACGCTGGCCAGAACGGTTGGCGATGAAAACACAGCTAGTAAAGTATCTCTGCGATCACTTGTCGGAAAAATCATCTTCGCAAGTCCTCGAACTGGGTATCGGTGACGGAGAACTGCTGCTGCGACTGAGCAAATCACTACCCGAGCTGGACCTGGTGGCCATGGATATCAACCAGGCTTTGCTCGACCATTGCAGCGTTCTCATGGCAGACCGAAAGTTCTCGCCGATTCGCACAGACTTATCCGTTTCTTGGTCCCAGGGATACGAAAACTGCTTTGCAGCGGTCTACTCCCTGCAATCAATTCACGACTTTGGCGGACTCGCAGCGCTCACGGCCACTTACCGAGAAATGTTCCTGGCACTGGCACCTGGGGGGATCGGAGTAAACGCCGATTTCGTGCTGCCATTACCCCAAGACAAAGCAGACTCACCGAGGCGCTTCCCGGTAGAGACCCACCTTAAAATCCTGCATGCCTGTGGCTTTAGCAAAGCGTCCGCAAGACACCAGGAAGGGCTACTCGGCCTTATCACTGCAGAAAAACCAAACTAGTTGAGACACACTCAGCCGAACAGGAGAGGAAAAAATGTCCGATCACTCAGAAGTAACGGTAGCTTTTGAAGACGACGTCGTGCGGATCCGATTGAATCGCCCCAAACAGTTAAACGCGCTCAATGACGGCATTCGGCAGGTCATTGCACGGACGCTGGAAGAACTGATGGAGCGCCCAGAAATTCGTATCCTGGTTTTGAGCGGCAACGGACCCTCTTTCTGCGCCGGAGCTGATCTGGCAACCAGTTCCTACCCCAAAGTAGAAGGATCATGGTCTACACGCCGCAACCGAACTGCAACCTGGCAACGCGTCTTGGAACAGCTTGACCGCATCCCACAGGTCACGATTGCGAGCATTCATCGCCATGCTATTGGTGGCGGCGCGCTATTAGCCACCGCCTGCGATTTCCGAGTTGTCGCCAACGACGTCATCTTCAGAATTCCTGAACTGGCGTTAGGCATTCCAAACGTTTGGAACGGCACGCCTTTGCTCGCGCGTGAAGTCGGCTTGCCAACAACCCGGGACTGGGTCATGACAACGCGAAATGTATTTTGCGACGAACTGGTGCGTACTGGTTGGGCGCAAAGATGTGTTGCACCAGATATGCTCGCAGAAGCGACCGAGACATTGGTTCGCGAACTACTCGAGGTCCCGGCAGCGCCCCTCGCTTTAACCAGAAGCATGACCTCTGCGCTCGGACGCGCAGAATCGGGCATGCAACTCGGCTGGGCAGATGCTGACCTGCAGCAATGGTCACTGACAGAGGAAGAGTACAAGGCGGTCATTCGGCGATACGTGCAAGGCGTCGGCACCAATAAGCGCTAGCCCTATACACCTCGAATCTCTAAAGCAACTTGTGGCCGTCAAATAGTTCAGCCAGTCCGCACGGGAGGCGGCGATATTCGCCCGCAGGCGGTGCGCCTCGATCCCAATATGAGCCAGTGACACCTCTGCTACCGCTACCACGGTCACAGAGAGTGCTTTTTGTTCGCCTTTCTGCGCGTTGCGTCCGCCGTACAGAACTGAAACTGGGTATCTAACACCTAGCGCGTTTCTGGCAACGGCTGCCCCAGCGCTTCCGCTTCAAGAAGCCTTGCGCCACGCAACACGTTCTCCATGGCGTAGTTGCCCTCATGGCAAGCGTACTCATAGACCGATTCGTCGCTCGCACGCCAGATATACTGTCCGGTCCAAGGCCTGCTCCATATGGACTCGTCTTCAACCGTAAAACGATAGAGAACATTACCGCCCGGAAGTTTGGTGAACCGTTCGATAACATGTTTGTTGGCCGAGCCGCCCGCGCGCGCACCTTCTTGTGGGACGAAGTTAGTGGTGTCGACGACGAGCGTGTCGCCCTCCCACCAACCAATGGAATCGCCCAGCCAACGCTGAACTTCCGGCCCAGGATGCTCAACAGTTCGGCCCTCGCGCTTCATGCGCACGATGCGCGCGTCGTGCACCATCTCGAGCAAGATCACGATGTAATCTTCAGTCTGTTCAATTCTTTTGTAGTTGTTGTAGAGCGCAGGAAACGTGGGTGCGACCCCCGTAAACCCAATCAAACATCGTTCTCGGAGTGGTAGCGATTCCGGACCATCGTAAGGACCAGCTCCGTCAACCTCTACCCACCAAGCGCTACCATCGTTCGGACGTCCAAGGCTTGCGATTTGAGCCCTATAATCGCTCTCTGCTTGTTCTGTCATGGGTGGCAGCCGGCCATTCTCCGGTTCGATGAGAATCGAGGTCGGGATTTTGCCATCAATCACGTTGACATCGGTTCCGCGATCCATCCAAAACAAGTTGTAAGCACCGACGTTACCCGCGCCGAATTCGTTACCCCCAGTCTCGGTTTCTTCCAGGCCAACTACTTTAGCGCCGCCCTCTGGCGGAGCTTCTCGATCCGAGTCTGATTGTGCCGCGCCTTTCTGTTGCAAACCCTGCTCCCGCTCAGCTAACGCTGCGGCTTCTTCTGGTGTCAAAAAAGCTTTATTCCCAAACTGAGCAGGACGTTCAAATGGTGTCAGCGTCGCGGCATCGTAGTTACCCGTGAGATTGGGGTGGTCACTAGCAGTACGCAGGATGGCATCATCTGGTGCACCAAACAGCGGTACACAGGCTAAGGTAAACAAAGCAGCCGTAAAAAGCTGAGTTCGCTCCATCGTCGGACCCTCGAGTTTTGATGATTACTGGAGAGTATCAATCCTCGTCCATATCCGCACGCATGAGACTGCCGTCTATTGGACAAAGCTCTTTTCGTCTTTACGCACCAACCTCAAGCCACGATGTTCACGCGTCCTGCACGCAAATAAGGCATCCAGTCGTTAACCGGATTCGGAAGACGCTTGCCCTGTCTGAGCACGCCTGGATCTTCTGTACCGGCGCGAGCGAAATGCCAAACCATCGCGGCGCGGACGCCTGCGGAAACATTGTCCGTCGATCGATGCATCAAATGGCTGTCAAAAACCATCAGGTCACCAGGCTGCAGGAGACAAGCTTGGCTCCCGGACATGTCATGATCGATAATTTCAACATAGCCGTTGTTGGCATTAATCCGTCGATCCGGAACGTGCTCCTTGATCCCCTCGCTCTGACTACCTGGCAGGATGTGAAGACAACCATTCTCCAGCGTGGCTTCAGTAATAGCCAACCATAGACCAACAATTGGTCTAAGCGGCTCGAATGGGAAGTAGTACGAATCCTGGTGCCATGGTTGCCCTCGCGCACCAGAATTTTTAAAAATAAATTGCGAGAGGAAGCAATCCACATCCTCGCCAATCGACGCAACGACAAGCTCGATGACCCGCGGATCCTTGAGAAATTCGATAAAAATCGGGCGGCGATGTAGACGGAAAATTTTCGAGATTACATCTTCGGGGTTGATCTCAAACAGCGCTTGATTTTCTGGCACCACGAGCGCGGGCGAGACATCTACGCCTTTCGCAGCATCCCTCGCTATCGCTGTCACATCCTCACGAATGGCCTTTGCCACCGAGGCTTCTGTAAAACCGGGAAACACCTGAAAACCGGGCGCTCCGGCATCACGCAAAGTTTGCGGCAGCGCGGCCAATACAGCGTCGTAATCCACATTAACTCCACACCTATTTTGCCGGTCATTATATCTTGCTCTTACCGCTCATTCTCCCCCCTTATCACCAAGGAACCTTTCGCGCAGATGAAGCGACTTTGATCACGCACAGAAAACGTGCTTAATTAAGTTCCCGACTAAGACCAGAAGGAAGCAACCATTGTCCGCCAGTCGACCAAATATTGTATTCGCCTTCGCGGATGACTGGGGTCGCTATGCGAGCGCGTACGCGGCCCACCAACGCCCTGGTGGTTTAAATGAGTTAATACACACCACAAATTTCGACCGTGTTGCCAATGATGGGGCTTTGTTTTTGAACGCCCTGGTCCCTGCGCCGTCTTGCACACCGTGCCGCAGCTCGATTCTCTCGGGACAGTATTTTTGGCAAACCGGCCTTGGTGCCATTCTCATGGGCGCCGTATGGGATGAAAGCATCCCGACGTTCCCGCTCGCGCTGGAAGCGCAAGCGCACTACTTCATCGGGCATACCTACAAAGTTTGGAGCCCTGGCATGACCATGAATGCGCCTATGGGGGCTCAACGTACTGCCTTCAATCCAGCTGGCTACAACTTTAATCAGTTCTCGCACTGGGTCACGAACCACGCCGCTGACTATGGCCACGGCGAGACAGGCATCGAATTGGCTAAACAAGCGATGTACGCCGAAACCAGAGCTAATGTACGGGCTTTCCTAGACGCCGTGCCGGCACAACAACCGTTTTGTTATTGGTGGGGTCCGACCAACACACATCGCACCTGGGAGCGTGGCTCCGGCCAAACATTATGGGGCATCGATCCAAATCAGCTGGATGGACGTCTACCTGACTTTCTGCCAAATGTTCATGATGTCAGAGAGGACGCAGCTGACTACCTGGGCGAATGTCTGGCAACTGATGCAGGTCTCGGTATTTTGATAGAAGAACTCGAAAGAGACGGCACTTTAGACAACACGCTGCTGGTGGTCAGCGGCGACCACGGTATGCCAGG
>JAQWQN010000129.1 GCA_029244465.1 Pseudomonadales bacterium | reverse complement strand
GAACAACAAGTGCAGAACTTTGTTTTCCAGAATTTCGTTCCGGGTAGTTCCAATGCCGTGCAGGAGAAGTTAGCTGAATTTGCCGATCGAGCGCAGAACCTCACTTTTGTAGGGTTTCTACTTTTATTCGTGACCGCTTTCATGATGCTTGTCACGATTGAAAAAAGCTTTAACACGATATGGCACGTTGCGGAACCGCGACGGGGTTTGCAGCGCTTTCTCTTGTACTGGGGCGTGTTATCGCTTGGGCCTGCGTTCGTTGTCATTGGTATGTGGTCGAGTATCTATCTTCTAAGCCTGCCATTAGTTTCCGAGATGGATACATTCGGCATCCGTGAAGTATTTTTGGGTTACCTACCGGTATTTTTAAGTGTGGCTGGGTTTACCGTCTTATACTGTGCGGTTCCCAACTGTCACGTCCCGTTTAAGCATGCGCTGGCAGGCGGGTTGGTCTCGATGATTGTTTTTCAAACGGCGTTTAATGTATTCGCGATTAGCTCACGAGCGTTTATGTATGAGCCGGTGTACGGAACCTTTGCCGCACTGCCAGCGTTTCTTGTCTGGCTTTACCTGGTCTGGATGATGATACTTATGGGTGCCGTGTTCGTGCGTTGTCTGGCGATCCCCAGGGATGATGAGCAGGATCCAGAACCTCTGCTGATTAAAGCAACGCGTGTTCTCCGACTCCTTCATGATGCACACCAGGAAGGGCAGACGATTAGCGATAAGCAGATTGGTCGGGCAGTGAATTTGAGCCGGTTTGAGCACGCAAAGGTATTCACTGTTTTCAAGGAGTTTAATCTCTTGTCGCAGACTGAAGATGAGCATTGGATATTGGGCAGGAACCTAAAAGCGATTACGCTCTGGGATCTCTATCAACGGCTGCCGGATGGCTTAGATCTAGTGCGGCTCAAACGTATTGAGGATTTACCGCGTGTCGTTGAACCATTGATTTCGATTACCCAGTTTGGCTCGAACGAGATGTCTGTTTCTTTGGATAGCGTATTTACATGAAACACTTTTTTTTAAGTTTATTAGCGATCGGCTTGCTTGGCTGCACCCCTGGCGCTCAGGTGCAATTTGCAGATGGAACCTATACCCAGAAGTCTCATTGGCAGGATCGATGGCTTGTTGTTAATTACTGGGCGGAGTGGTGCGGTCCGTGTCGGCATGAAATTCCGGAACTCAATGAACTCCACCACAATCGCGTTGAGAGCGGGTTAGTGGTCATGGGCGTAAATTGGGACGGTCTGCGGGGAAAGAAACTGAACGATGTTATTGAGAGAATGGCTATCGAGTTTCCAACCTTAATTATTGACCCATACGCAGAGTATGGCTACGAACGCGCGCAGCAGCTGCCTATCACGGTACTGCTTAATCCAGCGCGAGAAGTTCATCGCGTACTGGTAGGGCCGCAGACGCAGAAAAGTATTCTTGCAGCGATGGAATCATAGCGTTACTGGTACTGGCAGGCGTTCAAGCTGTAGTTTGTGCAACTGGCTTGTAGGTCGGGAAGGTCTTCGCGTGTTTTGTTGCGCCACTGCGTCCGCCAAGCCTTAATGACCTTTTCCGGATATTTGAGCCTACCGCGACTGCCGTTGTAACGCGCCAGGGCGTCGACGAGATCACCTTTTGAAACATCAAGGTAGTGAGCAAGAATAACAGTACCATAGCGCACGTTCGTTGCGACGTGCGTGAGATTGTCTTGCGGGCGTCCAATTTCTAGGCGCCAGAAGGGCATGACCTGCATAAGACCTTGAGCACCGACACGAGAAATTGCGTAACGATTAAAAGCACTTTCAATCTGCATAACCGAAAGTACCAAATCAGGATCTAAGCCCCGCTGCATACTCTCTCGATAAACCAGTTGTAAAAGCTCTAAGCGTTGGGAGAGTGATTGCATGTATCGACTCAATCTCTGATCCGAGACGCGTAACCAAACTTCAGCGTCAAACCGATCCACGGTTGCGTGGGCCGCCGCTAGTGCGTATGCCAGGCGCTCGCGTAGCAGGGGGTCGACGGCGGTGTCTGCGCTCTGCGCGGGCGTCGCCAAAACGAAAAACCATGCCAGGGTTGCTGTTTGGAGCAATGCACGCATGGCTTAACCAGATAAATAATCCATGATTGTATCCATCGGTACCTCGCTAGACGTATCGTCCTGGCGTTTTTTAAATTCGAGCATGCCATTCTTTAGACCGCGATCGCCAATGACGACTCGGCGCGGCAAACCAACCAGATCTGCATCGGCAAATTTAACCCCGGGCCGTTCGTTGCGATCATCCATGAGCGCTTCTATCCCGGCTTGTTTGCAGGCTTCATAGAGATCATCGGCTGCGGCTTTAACTCGGTCAGACTTTTGGTAATTCAGCGGGAGTATATGCACCCTGAATGGCGCGACAGGTTCTGGCCAGCAAATGCCGTGCTCGTCGTGATTCTGTTCGATTACCGCGGCAACTAAGCGGGTGACACCCATGCCGTAGCAACCCATCAATGGCGTCAGGGAGTGACCGTCCTGATCGAGTACGCGCGCGTTCATGGCTTCGCTGTAGACCTTACCAAGTTGGAAAATGTGGCCAACCTCTATGCCGCGTAAAAACTTGAGCGTGCCTTGCCCGTCAGGCGCTAAATCGCCTTCGACGACGTTTCTCATATCGACAATTTGCGCTTCAAGTAGCTCGCAATCTCGGCCCCAGTTAGCGCCGGTGAAGTGTTTGCCGGATATGTTTGCACCGCATGGAAAATCCGCGATTGCTGCTGCCTCGCGATCAACCAGGTAGGGTATCTTGCTGTTGATGGGCCCCAACGAGCCGACATCTGCACCCGTGGCAGCACTGATGGCTGCCGCGTCTGCGAACTGCAGAGGACGGCTAACACCGGCTAGTTTTGCTGCCTTTATTTCGTTGAGTTCGTGGTCTCCGCGCAAAACAAGCGCTATTAATCCTTCCTCGCCCTGAACGACCAAGGTCTTAACGGTCTGGTCGGCCCTTATGCCGATGAGCTTGCACAGATCGTCAATTGTCTTCTCGTTTGGCGTATCGATTTTGGACAAGTCTTGCCTTGACTGAGGTCGTTTTGCGGGCGGCGCGGAGGCGGCTTTTTCAATGTTTGCCGCATAGCTTCCATCTGATGCGAAGACGATGGTGTCCTCCCCTGACTCGGCTAGGACATTAAATTCGTGGGAGTTAGAACCGCCTATGTTACCGGTGTCTGCTTCAACTGCGCGAAAATCCAATTCCATACGGGTCAGAATGCGACTGTAGCAGTCATACATTTCCTGGTAGGTCTCATCGAAAGAGGCCTGATCGGCGTGAAAGGAGTAGGCATCTTTCATGGTAAATTCGCGGGCGCGCATAGCGCCAAAGCGAGGCCTGCGTTCGTCGCGAAATTTTGTTTGGATTTGATAGTAGTTTACTGGTAGCGAACGATAGCTCTGTATCTCTCGTCTAAATAGATCTGTTACTACTTCTTCGTGAGTGGGGCCCAAGCAAAAATCGCGCTCATGTCGATCTTGCATCCGCATCATTTCCGGGCCCATTTTTTCCCAGCGACCAGATTCCTGCCAAAGTTCCGCAGGCTGTACGACGGGCATGAGTATTTCTTGTGCGCCGCTCTCGTTAAGTTCTTCGCGAATAATCGCTTCGATCTTACGTAGTACGCGTAGCCCGAGCGGAAGCCAGGTGTAGAGGCCACTCGCTAATTGACGCAGAATACCGCTTCGAAGCATCAGCTTGTGGCTCACCACGTCCGCATCCGCTGGGTCTTCTTTCATGGTTGGTAGGAGGAAGTTTGATTGACGCATGGCTATCTAGAAATTTGTAATGAATGTTGTTAGTAAAGCTTAGTTGTTGGCCATAAAAAAGGGCCGTTTGGTAAAATCCAACCGGCCCTTTCTAAAGCTGTCAGCAGATCTAGCTGATCATGTCTTTGAGCTTCTTAAGCGCCGTCACGCGAACGCGTGTCGTCGCTGGCTTCGCAGCGATGACGATTTCTTCGCCAGTCGCGGGGTTGCGACCCATACGTTTTTTGGTTGCTGGACGTTTAGCGGCTTTGATCTTGAGTAGACCTGGGAGCGTGAACTCGCCAGCAGCGCGCTTGCGAATATGACGTTCGATTACAGACTCAAGCTCATCCATCACTGAACCCACCTGGGCGCGTGATAGACCAGTATTTTCAGAGACTTCGTTAAGTATCTGAGTCTTTGTCATTTTCTTGCCAATACCAGGCTTCCTCTTAGGCGCAGGAGCCGTCTTTTTTGCAACTGGGCTTTTTTTAGGGGCTGCCTTTTTCTTTGCAGGCGCTTTTTTGACGGGAGCCTTATTCTTAGCGGGTGCTTTTTTGCGGGTGGCCATGAACTATCCTTTTGTCGGTGTTTAACAGCGCAATTCCACGCTTCTTGATCGGTTGGCGGCGCCAGCCAATCTAGGAGGGGTTTCGCAACGTCTCTCAAACTTCAACCATCTATTTGTTCACCAGTATTCTGTTGGTGATAGCGGGCTTTGGTCTTTGCGCTCGAGATTAAAACATTGATCGCAGCAAAGAGAACTACTAAGCCAATCATTAACAAGCAAACAAAAACGGTGACTGAAGACTGAGCCAGGCTGTACAGACCTGATGTCGCGCTTTATAGCCCATCGACTAGGGTCTAGCAACTAAAGTTTGCAAAAATACTGTATTTTTATTGGTTTTTTTAAGATGATGCGCCGCTAAATTTTAGTCTAACGTGCAAGCTCTGATGTTCGTCGAGTAAGAACGTGAGTCTGAAATCCGCAGATTGTGATTGGGAGATTGGGTTAGTAATTTAATATGCCGATATACGAATATGTGTGTGATCAATGTGGTCACCAATTAGAAGCCTTTCAAACCTTGAGTGAAGGTCTATTGACTGTGTGCCCTGAATGCAGCGAAGAAAGCTTACGAAAAAAAATTTCAGCGGCCGGGTTTAGGCTTAAAGGCGGTGGTTGGTACGAAACAGACTTTAAGTCCGGGAACAAGAAAAATGTTGCTGGATCGGAAACGTCATCATCATCGGACTCGTCTTCAGGTGGTTCCTCTTCAAGTGGTTCCTCTTCAAGCGGTTCCTCTTCAAGCGGTTCGTCCTCAAGCGATTCTTCAAGTGGTTCGAGCAGTTCGTCTGGTAGCACATCAAGTTCATCGAAATCTGACTAGGTCTTCAGACTGGCAGATCCAGCGGAGCGGATCCGCTAGAATGCTGCAGTCAGACACACAGCTGATTACCGATCTAAATAAGGGATAACAATGCGCAGTCATTATTGTGGGGAGCTCAATGCCACCCACGTGGGCGAAGAAGTAAGGGTTTGTGGCTGGGTGCACCGACGACGGGATCACGGTGGTGTGATATTCCTCGATATCAGAGATCGAACCGGCATCATTCAAGTTGTGTTTGATCCAGATACCAAGCATAGCTTTCAAACGGCGGATAGTGTGCGCAACGAGTTTGTTTTGTTCGCCAAGGGTAAGGTGCGGCCGCGTCCCGAAGGGACTGTGAATCCGGAAATGCTAACAGGAGAGATTGAGGTTCTCGGACTTGAGCTGGATGTTCTAAATGCAGCTCAAACCCCGCCGTTCCAACTTGATGATCATTCGGAAGCCGGTGAAGACGTGCGACTGAAGTTTCGCTATATGGATCTGCGCCGCCCCGAAATGCAACAGAAGATGCGTATCCGGGCGAATATTTCTAGTCAGGTTCGCCAATACCTCGAAGACAATGGTTATTGGGAAGTGGAAACCCCGACCCTTTCGCGCGCAACACCAGAAGGTGCGCGGGACTATTTGGTGCCGAGTCGAACCCATCCAGGGCAGTTCTTTGCCTTGCCACAGTCGCCTCAGGTCTACAAACAGTTGCTCATGATGTCCGGTATGGACCGTTATTATCAGATCGCCCGCTGCTACCGTGACGAAGACCTTCGTGCCGATCGCCAACCTGAATTTACCCAGATCGACATCGAAGCTTCCTTCGTATCGCAGCAAGATGTGATGGCTCTGACAGAGGGGATGTTACGACAAGTCTTCTCTGCCGTTTTGCAGCTAGAATTACCCGAATTCCCAGTGATCAGTTGGGATAACGCAATGCGTGACTATGGTAGTGACCGCCCTGACTTGCGCAATCCGTTGAAGCTAATCGACATCGGTGATCTGATGGCGAATGTTGAGTTTAAAGTCTTCAATCGACCGGCGAACGATCCACAGGGTAGAGTCGTCGCGCTGCGAGCGCCCGGTGGTGCCCGACTTTCGCGGAAGGTCATTGATGACTATACCGAGTTTGTTAGTCGCTACGGCGCGAAAGGTCTCGCGTATATCAAAGTGAATAATCTTGCCGCCGGCGAAGAGGGACTGCAGTCACCAATATTGAAATTTCTGACCCCTGAGATTACTCGTCATGTGCTTGAGCGGGTTGGGGCAGAGGATGGCGACTTGGTATTTTTCGGCGCTGACAAAGCCTCAGTAGTGAATGACTCGATTGGTGCTTTGAGAAACGAATTGGGTGCTCAGCTTGGGTTGCTTGAACCGGGTTTCAGACCCTGTTGGGTGGTCGATTGGCCGATGTTTGCTGAAGGTCGCGATGGTGGCCTAGGCGCTGAACATCACCCGTTTACACAACCGACGTGTACGCCGGATGAGCTGTTAGCGGAACCGTTAGCGGCTAAGGCGGCAGCTTACGATGTTGTTCTCAATGGTTATGAGTTGGGTGGCGGGAGTTTGCGAATTCACGATCAGGTAATGCAGGCCGCAGTTTTTGAGGCGCTAAAGATGGGACAACAAGCGCAGAGTAAATTCGGGTTTCTGTTGGACGCACTGCAGTATGGCTGTCCGCCGCATGGCGGTATAGCCTTGGGGTTAGATCGGTTGGTGATGTTATTGACGGACAGTCAATCTATTCGCGAAGTCATCGCGTTTCCGAAAACACAGACAGCGTCTTGTCTCATGATGTCTGCGCCGAACGATGTGGACGAGCAGCAGTTACGCGATTTGCACATTCGTCTACGTGGACCGGCTGCGTAGAGCGTTTTCTCCAAAAGTTATCGAAAGAGGTATAGATGGCGGGACATAGTAAATGGGCCAATATCAAGCACCGCAAAGCGGCTCAAGATAAGAAACGAGGCAAGCTATATACCAAGTTGATTAGAGAGATTACGGTTGGTGCACGAATGGGCGGTGGCGACGTCAATGACAATCCGCGACTGCGCGCGGCAGTGGATAAGGCGCTCGCCGCAAATATGCCTAAGGACACGATAGATCGTGCTATCCAACGCGGTGCTGGCGATGGCGATGGTGCTAATGTGGAAGAGCTGACTTATGAAGGATACGGACTCAATGGCGTCGCTATCCTCGTCGAGGCAATGACCGATAATCGAAATCGGACGGTGGCTGAGGTCCGCTATGCCTTCAATAAGTTTGGCGGCAATCTCGGTACCGATGGATCGGTTGCTTACCTTTTTAATCGGCAAGGGATGATTAATTTTGCTCCAGGCAACGATGAAGAAAAAGTTATGGATGTTGCGTTAGACGCCGGTGCTGAAGACTTCGATGTTGAGGATGATGGGGCTATTTCTGTGACTACTGCGTGGGAATTTTTGAGTGGCGTTGTTGGGGCTTTGACTGAAGCAGGTTTTGAGCCAGATCATTCTGAAGTGACAATGGTGGCGTCGACGACGGTAGATTGTGATGAAGAGACGGCAACAAAGACGCTTAGGCTGGTCGATGCACTTGAAGAGCTGGATGATGTTCAAGAGGTCTATACCAACGGAGACTTCCCAGAGAGTGCCTACGAATAATCCCATCATTTTGGGTATAGACCCCGGTTCGCGGCGAACAGGGTACGGGGTTGTTGAAATGGTTGGTTCCCAACCAAACTACGTAGCGAGTGGCTGTATCAATGTAGAAAAACTATCCATGCCTAACCGTTTGGGTGAGATCTACCGCAGTGTGAGTGAAGTGATCGCAAGCTTTTCACCACAAGCATTTGCCATCGAAGAAGTCTTTGTTAGTAAGAATGCGAAATCCGCTCTCATTTTAGGGCAGGCCAGGGGCGTTGCCATCGCAGCAGCGGTACACCACAACCTAACTGTGGCTGAATACGCCGCTCGTCAGATAAAGCTTGCTGTCGTTGGCACTGGTCGGGCGAGTAAAGAACAAGTGCAACACATGGTGCAAGTTATCCTAAATTTATCCGGCCAACCTCAGGCCGACGCAGCCGATGCGCTTGCCATTGCGCTCTGCCATGCCAATACTGCGTCTAACCTTATACATCGGAATCCGACTTGATCGGCAGACTGCAAGGCAAGTTGTTTGATATCTCGGGCAGTGCCATCTTGATCGACGTAAACGGCACAGGCTACGAGGTCGAAGTCGCGGCAAGCGTGATAGAACTTGGTCTGACTATCGGTCAATCTCTGACGGTACATACTCACTTCGTTGTCAGAGAAGACGCACAACTTTTGTTTGGTTTTGCCACTAAAACTGAACGTGATCTATTCCGAGGCTTTATAAAGATTAACGGCGTGGGTCCAAAGATGGGGTTAGCACTTATCTCTTCGCTAGATGCTCAAGCTTTGGTAGTCGCTGTTCGAAATGAAGATGTGTCGATGCTGACCCGTGTTCCCGGTGTGGGTAAGAAGACAGCTGAACGCTTGATGGTCGAGCTTAAAAATCGTCTAGGTGAACTGACGGAAGCCGCTGGGGTCACACTACAAGTTAGCGACGTTTTGCCTAATCATGAGGGTCCGATCCGGGAAGCGGAAGAGGCGCTTATTGCCTTGGGATACCGACCACTTGAGGCGAGTCGAACAATCGCAGGCGTGCTTGCACGCAGTGAGGGCGACCTCTCATTGGAAGAGATAGTTAGGCACGCTTTGCGCAGCATTGCCGCCCAAAATGGCTCTAACGCAGGAAGTTCGAATTAATGTTAGAACCTGATCGTCTCATTGGTGCCAAGCCAGAAACTGGTGAAGCGCGTCATGATTATGCGCTGCGACCGACCTCACTCCGTGAATATATTGGCCAACGCGCGGTCAAAGAACAGATGGAGATTTTTATACAAGCAGCCCGTGGTCGTAAGGAGGCGCTTGATCACACATTGATTTTTGGTCCCCCCGGCCTGGGCAAGACCACACTTGCCAATATCGTTGCCCATGAAATGGGTGTTGCGATTAAGTCGACATCCGGGCCTGTTTTGGAAAAGCCAGGTGATTTGGCGGCCATGCTGACCAACCTTGATGAGGGCGATGTGCTCTTCGTTGATGAAATACACCGCCTGAGTCCTGTGGTCGAAGAGATTTTGTACCCGGCTATGGAGGATTATCAGCTCGATATTTTGATTGGCGAAGGGCCTGCGGCCCGTTCGCTTAAAGTTGACTTACCGCCGTTTACGTTGGTCGGTGCAACGACTCGTGCTGGCTTGTTAACAAGTCCGCTAAGAGATCGGTTTGGTATCGTGCAAAGGCTAGAGTTCTATTCAGTCGCTGAATTGACGGAAATCGTATCTCAGTCTGCGGTGAAACTGGCACTTCAAACTGAAGTTGCGGGTGCAGCTGAGGTCGCGAAACGGAGTCGTGGCACGCCGAGGATAGCGAACAGATTGCTGCGTCGTGTGCGTGATTATTCGGAAGTGAAATTTGATGGCAATATAAGCTCAGCGGTTGCCGATGAAGCACTCAACATGCTGAAGGTGGACACGTTAGGATTTGATCCGATGGACCGGCGCTTGTTGCGCACGATTATTGAGAATTTCTCGGGTGGTCCTGTTGGTCTGGATACGTTGGCTGCATCGATCAGCGAAGAGAAAGATACCATTGAAGATGTCATCGAGCCTTACTTGATCCAACAAGGTTACCTCATGCGCACCCCTCGAGGCCGCAAAGCGACCAATCGTTGCTATGAGCACTTGGGTCTTACACCACCAAAGGAAGACGGTGGTGGTGGTCAAACTCAACTTGGCCTAAACAAGTAGAAAAAGCTAAGAACGAACAGTCAATAGATAAGGAGATATATGCCTGACCAGCTTTCCATATTTGAACTAATTGCCAATGCGAGCCTTTTGGTTCAGGCCGTAATGGCTGTGCTCGTGCTGGCTTCGGTAGCGTCTTGGATGATGATATTCCAGCGCTGGTTTTTTCTCCGTAAGCAGCTCTCTGAAATCGACTCTTTCGAAGAACACTTCTGGTCAGGTATTGATCTCAGAAAGTTCTTTGCAGAACTGGAAGACGATGATGACCTAAACGGTATAGAGACCGTGTTTGTTGCCGGGTTTAGGGAGTTTACGCGATTGTCGGAGTCGGGTGGCGCTGATGCGGAAGCGATTATGCAAGGTGTGCAACGGGTCACCCGAGTCGCACTCATGCGCGAAGAAGCGCGCCTCGAAACACACTTGGCTTTCTTGGCGACGGTCGGATCAACGAGCCCTTATGTTGGTCTGTTCGGCACTGTGTGGGGCATCATGAATTCGTTCCGTTCCCTGGCAAATATGAGTCAGGCGACACTCGCTTCTGTCGCGCCAGGCATATCTGAAGCGTTGGTTGCCACCGCGATGGGGCTGTTCGCCGCGATCCCAGCGGTGATTGGCTATAATCGTTTCAGTGCGCGTGTAGAAGGTCTCATGAAACGCTATGAAGCGTTTTCTGATGAGCTAACAACAATTTTGCACCGTGCTGCGCATAGCAAGGTTACTGAATCCTAAACATTTCCGGGTAGGAGCTCACTATGTCTAATCGCCGTAAGCCAATGTCTGAAATTAACGTCGTACCCTACATCGATGTGATGTTGGTGCTGCTCGTTATCTTTATGGCGACCGCGCCGTTGCTGACCCAAGGTGTGGTGGTCGATCTACCTGAGGCGCCATCTGAGCCGGTCGATGAAACCTCCGGCGACCCGCTGGTTATATCGATGCGCAAAGACGGGGCTATATTCATGAATTTGGGTATGCAAGATGCGGACGATGAAGGCACTAGAGTGACTGTCTATTCGTTGCAGGAACAGGCAGGCAAAATCTTGCGAGCTCGCAGCGATGTGCCGGTTTATATCAAAGCCGACCGCGCGTTGAATTATGGCCAGGTGGTTGCAGTCATGACGGTGCTGCAAAAAGCCGGGGCATCGAGTGTCGGACTCATTACCGACCCTCCGCTGCTTGAAAGCTAGATCGCAGTGTATGCACTTCGCCAATACAGTATCCCACTGTTGCTTGCCGTGATCATGCATGTCGGTGCGGTATGGACTCTTTACCGTGGCTGGAATCCTGAAAAAGAGCTACAGAATGTGGTGATGCCCAATGCCGTGGTCGCCCGTCTATTGGTTCTGGATGCAAAGCAGCCGAAAGTCGACTTAGCGGCGATTGAACGTGCCAAAGCGGCCACAGCAGCGAAAAAAGCTGCTCAGGATAAGGCTGCGCGTGACGCTGCTGCAAAGGAAAAAGCTGCGCAAGACAAAGCACAACTCGCACTGGAAGAGCGTGCAGAGAAAGAAAAAGCAGCACAAGACCGACGCAGCCAGGAAAATGCTCGCAAAGAGCGTGAGCGGCTCGAGCGTATGGCGCGCCTGAGCGACCTCGCGGAATCCTCGATGCAAGACGCCATCGCTTTGGAAAATGCTGAGATGCAGTCAGGTAGTGAAGCAGCTGTTGTGCAGTCATATCACGCGGCAATCTACGATCTGGTGCGTAGAAACTGGTCCAGACCGCCGAGTGCGCGCACCGGCATGAGCGTTAGAGTTCAGGTCGAGCTTATTCCGACCGGGGAGGTGATTGCTGTGACCATTATTGATTCGTCTGGAAGCACAGCGTTTGACCGCTCTGCAGAACATGCTGTCCGACGAGCCACGCGCTTTGATGTGCCGCAAGAAAACAAATTATTTGAAGCGCATTTCAGAAGGTTTTACATTCTATTTCAACCAGAAGATCTACTAAGGTAGATGATGGACAGAACTTTGGAGGTCAATTGGTGATGCGAGCAGTGATAACGTTTGTCTTATTGACGGTGGTATCGATGGGTGGTCACGCATCGACCCTGGACACCATTGTCATTGATTCTGGCGTTGATGATCCGATTCGGATTGCCATCGTACCGTTCAGAATCACCGGTAATCTGCAAAACGAAAGTGGTGTGAACGACATTGTCAGTTTCGATCTTGCCCGCAGTGGACAGTTCGATCCTGTGGCTTCAGAGAATATGCTGTCGCACCCTCACAATCGCCAGCAGGTGTTCTTCCGCGATTGGCGGATTCTAAACGCTCAATATCTGGTCATTGGTACGGTTCAGCCCGCAGAGGTAGGACGTTGGGATGTTAGCTTTGAACTCTACGACATCCCCAATGAGCAACAACTCATCGTCCGGCGCTACAACATTGCCCTGAGTCAGTGGCGGGATGTCGCGCATCGCATATCTGATGCGATATACGAGGAGGTGACGGGGATACGGGGG
>JAQWQN010000067.1 GCA_029244465.1 Pseudomonadales bacterium | reverse complement strand
ATTTGCAAAAGCTGCACATGTAACGACGATTGATTTGACCAACAACCGTTTGATTCCTAATGCACTTGAACCAAGAGCGTGCCTCGGTGTGTTTGAGGCGGCGACAGGTGATTACACGCTTTACACCACAAGTCAGAATCCTCATCTAGAGCGTTTGATATTGAGTGCCTTCGTGCAAGTCGCCCCTGAACACAAGCTGCGAATAGTGGCGCCTGATGTTGGAGGTGGCTTTGGGTCCAAGATATTTGTTTACTCTGAAGAAACGACGGTTATCTGGGCGGCCGGAAAGCTACGCCGACCGATAAAGTGGGTGGCGGAACGAAGTGAGAGCTTCTTGGCCGACGCGCATGGTCGCGACCACGTTACACATGCAGAGCTTGCGCTCGATGATCAAGGTCGATTTACGGCGCTAAAAGTACAAACGACCGCGAATCTAGGGGCCTATCTGTCGACGTTTGGCTCTGCGGTACCCACTTACCTATACGGCACGCTGTTAGCAGGACAATACAAGACGCCCAATATATACGTTGAGGTAGAAGGGGTGTACACGAACACCGCTCCTGTAGATGCGTATCGAGGTGCGGGTAGGCCGGAAGCAACCTATGTCATTGAGCGGATAGTTGAGCAAGCAGCTCGAGAGTTGGGTAAGGACCCTGCGGATCTGCGTCGGATGAACATGATCCAGCCAGAGGATTTTCCCTATGAAACGCCCGTTGCTTTGGTTTATGACACGGGTGACTACGAGGCAAGTCTAGACAAGGCGCTGCAAGCGATTGATTACGATGGCTTCGAGGGTCGTCGTGCCACAGCTGCTGAGCAAGGCACGCGACGAGGGATTGGTTTCGCATGTTACATCGAGGCGTGTGGTCTGGCGCCGTCAAAGCTCGCAATTGAGCTTGGTGCCGGCGTCGGGCTGTATGAGAGTGGCGAAATTCGAATTAACGCCACGGGTTCTGCCAGTGTCTTCACTGGGTCTCATAGTCACGGGCAAGGTCACGAGACAACGTTTGCCCAGGTTGTCTCTGACAAACTCGGCATACCGTACGATGATATTAATGTTGTCCATGGGGACACGGGGCGTACGGAATTTGGCTTGGGCACCTATGGATCTAGATCGTTAGCGGTCGGCGGCTCGGCACTTGTAGTGGCGGCAGACAAGATCATCGAGAAAGGCAAGAAGATTGCTGCCCATATGATGAAAGCCAGCGTTGATCAGATTGATTTCCACGCTGGAGATTTCACACTGAGTGACAGTAATCAGTCGATGTCAATTCAAGAAGTCGCTTTCGCTTCGTACGTTCCAGCCGACTATCCCGAGGATCTAGAACCAGGCTTGAGTGAAAAAGCGTTCTACGACCCGGGCAATTTCACCTACCCAGCTGGAACGCATATCGCGGAGGTGGAGATTGATATCGAAACCGGTGTGGTCGACCTAGTCAACTTCGTCGCTGTCGATGACTTTGGTCATATTATTAACCCATTGATTGTGCATGGTCAGGTACACGGTGGTGTTGCCCAGGGCGCGGGGCAGGCGATCATGGAACAAGGCGTGTATGACGAGTACGGGCAACTGCAGACTGGCTCGTTCATGGACTACTGCATGCCGAGGGCGGACGATTTGCCAGATTTTATCGTTGATACAACAGTGACACCGTGTACGCATAATCCTCTTGGAGTTAAGGGGTGTGGCGAGGCAGGGGCCATTGGCTCACCAGCCGCGATCATGAACGCGATTACCCATGCGTTGGGGAACAAAGACATCAGCATGCCAGCCACACCAGAAAAGGTCTGGCGAGCGATACGAGGGGAGTAGCAATGTACCAATTCAACTATCACAAGCCAGCCAACTTGACTGATGCGGTTTCGATTTTTCAGAGCTCAGATGATCCGGTGTATCTGAGTGGCGGCATGACTCTGATTCCGACGATGAAGCAACGACTCGCGTCGCCGACAGATCTTATTGATCTATCAGGTATCTCAGAACTGACCGGGATTAAAGTCAGCGATGCGGTTGTCAGTATAGGTGGCTTCACGCGCCATAACGTTGTCGGCGATTCAGTCGAGATCGCCGGCAGATTACCGGTTATTTGTGAGCTCGTTGGGCAGATCGGTGATAACCAGGTGCGCAATCGCGGCACCATGGGCGGTTCGGTAGCCAACAGTGATCCGGCTGCCGATTATCCGGCTGCGGTTGTTGGTTTAGGCGCGACCGTGGTGACGCAAGAGCGGGAGATTGCGGGGGACAATTTTTTCAAAGACTTGTTTGAGACTGAGTTGAACCCTGGTGAGATCATAACGCGTATAGATTTCCCAGTAGCGCAGCGGGCGGCATATTGTAAGTTTCCCAACCCTGCTTCGCGCTATGCAGTCGTTGGCGTGCTGGTTGCTGAGTTTTCAGATGGCGTGCGTGTGGGGGTGACCGGTGCAGGCCCTTGTGCGTTTCGGGCAACGGGGATTGAAAATGTCCTGAATGCCGAGCTTGATCCAAGTGCGATAGATAGCGTTGAAGTGCCAGAGGCTGGGTTTAATAGTGATCTTCATGCGTCGCCTGAGTACCGCGCCCATTTAGTCAAAATTATGGCGAAGCGCGCTACTGAAGCGCTGTTAGCACGGAGCTAGGGTTTTCATGCAGTTCACGCCCATTGAGAGGTCGCCGCAGCACCTGACAGCTGAGCAAGTAGCGACCTTTAACGATACTGGCTACGTCGCGCCTCTTGGGCTATTTGCGCCGGACGAGGTGCGACAGCAGCGGAACTATCTGGACGGTTTGTTACGACAGGTTCAGATCAGTGGTCGTGATGCATACGATATCAACGAGTATCACCACCTTTGTCAGGGCATCTACGACATCGTGACGAATGAGAAATTGCTCGATTATGTTGAAGACTTGATTGGTCCGAACATCGTTTGTTGGGGGTCACACTATTTCTGCAAAATGCCTCACGATGAGCGTGTGGTGCCTTTCCACCAAGATGCGCCGTACTGGCCTTTTCGACCGTCGCGAGCAGTCACTGCCTGGATCGCCATTGATGACATACTCCCGGAAGCCGGACCGATGTGTTTTCTTCCTGGCAGCCATCGTCAGGGGCGACTCGAGTGGCAACGTCGCACGGAGAACGTGGTTTTGGAGCTGGAGGTAAAAGACCAGAGCAAGCTTGGTCGACCAGTGCCGTTAATCCTGAATGCCGGGCAGTTTTCTTTGCATACAGACTTGCTCGTGCACGGTTCGGAAGCAAACCATTCCAGTCATCGGCGTTGTGGTTTGACGATCCGCTACGTCCCGCCTGAGGTTTGGGTAAAAGACGAAGATACGGTTGGATGGACGCGATCTGCGATCATCTGCCGCGGCCAAGACGTAAGCGGACGCTGGCCGAATAATCCGCGACCGGACTGTGAGATGTTTGCTGGGAAGGCATTGGCGGGCGCCCCTGGCTGAGTCATGTTTTTCGCTGTCTTGGTGCTTCTCCAGCGAAAAAACAGCCGTGAAGGACAGACGCTATTGCCGGCCTACTTGCTTTGTCTTCGTAGCCAGATGTTCACTATGCCGTGAACATGATTGTTTTCTCGCCGCAAACCGATTTGTCGGTGCGGTTTTGTCAGCGCCTTTTCGCAACGTATGGCGCTTACGACGCGGCGGCGATGTCTTGGTCTAATTGCCAGAAGTCTCTGATCTCTTTGATCACGGAGTCGGCGTAGGCCGGTTCTAGATGGAGGTGATGTGGCCCATCTAAGTAGTGAACGGTGAGATTTGGATGACTTTTTTGGCGGCGTTCAATTTCGCCTTGATACCATTTGTCACCGTTGCGTGCCGCAAGGAGCAGACCCGAAGACGTGGTTTGAGCAATGAGCTGATCAACTTGTTCTAGCGTGTAACGCAGGGGGGTTGGAGCGCGAATACGCGGGTCTGTTCGCCATGTGACGCCCTGATCGATTTCTTTGTGACCGCGTGCGACAAGGGCGCGCGCGGCATCTAGGCTTTGATCGGTGGCTTGGGTGACGCGGTCTGCCATCGCTTCGACATTTGCAAATGCCCGAGGCACCTTGGCGGGCCGAAGCATGCGAGTGACGGCCTCGCGATTTTGTTCTAGTCGGTCTTCGGCGGATACGCCTCCGGTTGCGAGGAAGCCATCGATCAGTACGGCGCTTTCTACCCGATCTGGAAACAGGGCAGCGAGTTCGCTGGCCACTGCGGCGCCCATTGAGTGACCGATGAGCCTAAAAGTCGTCCAACCAAGTTGGTCGGCTATCGCGAGAATATCTTGAATGTCGAACAAAGAGTGATAGTGGACGCCCTGTGGTCGATGGTCGGATCGTCCGTGTCCAGCGAAGTCTAGGGCAAGAATATCCAGTTCTGCGAGCGACGGTGCCAGTAAATCGAAGGTGTTGGCATTGTCCAACCACCCATGGAGGGCGAATGTTGGGTAACCCACGGAATTGTGCCAGTGCTTTGCAGCAAAGTTCGCGCCCAATACGTTGAAGGTTTGTTCCGTACTGCTCACAGATGTGCTCTCTCAAAAAAGTTGCGAAGAATACCTGCGCTTTGAATCCAATGCCAATCGCGCGGCCTACTGCCGACACAAGAGTGCCAGACAGTGCGCGCGACACATTTCCAAGCGTGTGCCTATGAGGATCTAGCAGAGCCCGACCTGGAGGTGTGCGAGTCTGATACCTGTCCGCTTAGAAAAATCACAGTAGAATCGCTATGAATCTAGAAGGCCAACATGCAATCGTCACGGGTGGTGGAAGTGGTATCGGTCTCGCATGCGCGAAAGCGTTTTTAGCCGACGGTGCCACGGTCACCATTAATTGACGTCGGTTTACTGTGCGAGCAAGGCAGGTATCGACATGTTGGTGCGTAACACGGCAGATGAATTGGGTGCCCATGGCATCCGTGTAAATAGCGTGTGTCTCGGTCTTGTGGTGACCGAACTCTCAGCGGGGTTACATCAGGCGGACATAATTCGTGCACATTATCTGTCTTGCATGCCGATCATAAGCGTCGGGCAAGTGGAAGACATTGCCAATGCAGTCCGATTCTTGTGCGGTCCGGCATCGAGTCGGGTGACTGGTACGACGCTGCCTGGGGATGGCGGACATCACTTGCGACGTGTACCCAATATCTTGGCAGGGCTAACTTAACCGGCCAGGATTTTGAGTTGCTCAGGGTTCAAGTACTTGAACATTGGCGTTGCATTGACCCATTCTTCGAGGCGCGTAATTTGGTCGTTGGCAACGGTTGCGATAACGCAGGCCGGAATCGCGAGCGTGCGTTCACCGAAGGTCATGGTCAAGTCATAAGTGAGCAGAAAACCTGTTGGCAATGGCTCGATGCGGGTTGTTACCCAACGAACAGAGGGTATCGCCTGGCGCAAGTTCAGGAGGGAATCTATATTTGTGTTGACACTCTGCTCCTGGCGGTCGAAGTCGTGCCAAACCGTGGCGTCCGTCGCGTAAATTTCACGCATCGTTTGAGTGTCTTCGGTATCGATCGCGGCAATAAACCGTTCTGCGATGACGACGTTGTCCATGGGTCTCTCCGGGTAGGTGCAGAAGGACTTTACGCGGCTTGGGGCGCCAGTGGTAGGGGTGGGAGAGGGCGTAAGGGCGCAACCAGTTTGACTCGTGTTATTCAGCAATTAGTCCGAGGTAGGTACCGACCTGGACACGAGCGTTGGTTCAAAATACAGGAATCAGGGTAGCGACCCCGATTCCTGTGACGAGCAGCTGCGCCTGCATCGAATCGCGAACGATTGGCGAGGCCGTGCTTTCGAGCGGCGCCAAGATCATTCATCGAATGAAGGTGATCTCGCAGAGTGCCACCGTGGCGCCGGATCCAATCACAAAAGCCAGTATGCGTAGCGCCAGCTTCCTGTCGTTAGTTGAACTTGAAAACGCCTTGATCGATCACGGTTTCACCATTCTGGTTCTCCGTTTTAAAAAGCGCTTCATTACCGTCAACCCACATCTTGATCGTGAGTGTGTCACCGGGCAGCACAGGCTTTGAAAATCGGCTATTCATCGCTTTGAAACGAGAAGAATCCGATCCACATAGTGTGTGAAGTAAGGCGCGCCCGGTGAACCCCCATGTGCAAAGACCATGGAGTATGGGTTTGTCGAATCCCCCCATCGAAGCGAATGACGGATCAGAGTGTAGAGGGTTTCGGTCTCCGCTCAGACGGTATGTTAGGGCTTGATCTTCGCGGGTTCCGTAGATCACTTCGTGATCTGCAGCTCTAGCTGGAAATTCGATTTTGACATTCGGCCCACGTTCGCCGCCCCAACCTCCTTCACCGCGGCAGAAGAGCATTGTACGTGTTTTGAGTAGTGGCTTACCGGTCGCTGTATTGGTGCTTGTTGATTCAAACTCGAGGACGGCGGCGCTACCTTTGTCCCATATCGCTGTGCATTCGCCAACGCTTTCAAGCTCTCCATCGGCCGGAATCTCGTCCAGAAGTTCGATGCCTTGCTCACCGTGAACCATCATGGCTGGGTTAAAGGAACCGACTTTGTCCATAGGTGAGCCGCCGCCGCCGATGATGACGGCGAACGTGGGCAGTACTTTCTGCCGGGTCTCTTTGGTGTTTTCGGTGGTGTATTGCAACTCATCAGTTCCGGCGCCAACGCCTACTGCATAGAGCAATGCGTCCTTGCTGGTCCAACTTCTTGTCCTTGGTTCGCCTTTTACACCTACGGCACTAGGATCAATTGGCATGTTTTTCCCCTTGATTAGCTATCGTTCAATCGCGTGTAATGTGGCTAAGGGAGATAAATATGTCAAATACCATGCGAGGTCAGGTCGCCGTCGTCGGCGTCGGCGAGACTGAATACTATAAACGCGGCCAAGCGCCGGATGCTGAGTTTAAACTAGCACTCAACGCGATTTTACGAGCCTGTGAAAATGCCGGGGTCGATCCGAGGGATGTCGACGGTTTTGCTTCTTACAGCAATGACCGTAGCGATCCCTCAAAACTTGCAGCCGCGCTCGGCTGTAAGGAACTGAGGTTTTCTAACATGCAGTGGGGTGGTGGTGGAGGAGGCGGTTCTGCTGCGATTTCTAACGCTGCTGCTGCGATCTACTCGGGAGTGGCAGATACCGTAGTGGTGTTTCGTGCGCTTGCACAAGGTCAGTTTGGCCGCTTTGGCCAGGGACCACGGACAAATGCGATCCGTGGTGATTTTGCCTACACCATTCCATACGGTCTGATGTCACCGGCACAAATGTTTGCGATGAAAGTTGTGCGCTTCATGCATGAACACGGAGTTGAGCAAAATGCCCTACGTGCGATTTCCTTGGCTTGCTATGAACATGCTCAAGCCAATCCGCGCGCGGTCATGCACGGGCGACCTCTGGATGAGCAGAAATATGACGAATCCCGCTGGATAGTAGAACCCTTCCACCTGTTTGACTGTTGTTTAGAGAACGACGGTGCGGCTGCGATGGTATTGGTATCAGCGGAGAAGGCAAAGGACTTTCCAGGTAAACCTTGCTACATCCTTGGCGCGGTTGGTGGCTCCCACTACCGAGCTGGAGCAAGTGTTCACAATACACCGGACTACGCGACTTCAACGTTTAAAAGTCTAGCGCCACGTCTCTATGAAATGGCACAGGTCACTGCGGGCGACGTTGATGTTTTGCAGAGCTATGAGAATTTTACCGGTGGTGTATTGATGAGCATCGTCGAACATGGTTTCTGTGAGCCTGAGGCGTGTAACGAGTTTTTCACCAAGGACCGTTTTCTCACGAGTGGTCAATTACCCCTGAACACAAGTGGTGGCAACCTCGCTGAGTGTTATATGCATGGTCTGGGTTTAAACATCGAGGCGGTCCGGCAAGTCCGTGGCGAGTCGACCAGTCAAGTAGATAAGGCCGATGTATCAATGGTGATATCGGGGCCGATGGTGACTCCGGTGAGTTGTTCAATCTTTGGTAGTGAGGCAACGGTATGAGTGATTATTATCTGAACCCAGGACTCGCGCAGCCTATGGGGACCGAATTAGATGAACCCTATTGGTCGGGGTTACGAGAAAATCTGCTTCGTGTGCAACAGTGCCAAGCCTGTCAGGGCTTTCAGTGGGGTCCGGAATGGATCTGCCACCATTGTCACAGCGATGATGTGACCTTTGTCGAGGTCGCTGCTGAAGGGGTGATCTATAGCTACGAGCGAGTTTGGCATCCTGTGCACCCGGCGCTGAGCGACCAGGGTGCCTATGTGGTTGTGCTAGTAGAGCTGCCCCACGCAGGCAATATTCGAATGGTTGGTAATTTATTGGGTGATGCTGAAGCCGATGTGACGATCGGCGTTGGTGTACGTGGCGTGTTTGAGCACCATGAGGATGCTGATCCAGCGTTCACGCTGCTGCAATGGGAACGTGTTTAGGCAAGGTCCGAATAGGATTCGTTAAATGATCGGTAAGGAGAATCGATATGGATATCAAAGGTTCTTTTGATGAAAAGTTTGCCTCAGCGCGAGACCTGTTCGAGCAGAATTTCGCCGAGCATGGCGACGTCGGCGCATCATTTGCCGTAACGGTGGAAGGCGAGTTTGTCGTCGATATCTGGGGCGGTCATCGGGACGCTGCGGGGACTGAACCCTGGGAAGAAGACACGATCGTCAATGTGTATTCGACGACAAAAACGATGGCTGCTCTGAGCGCCCTAGTATTGGCCGATCGTGGCGAGATAGATTTCTACGCACCTGCCAGCAAATATTGGCCAGAGTTTGCACAAAACGGCAAAGAAAAGATTGAAGTCCGCCACTTTATGTCCCACACGGCCGGACTGTCAGGCCTAGACAAGCAGATGAGTGGTGATGCGTTGTATGACTGGGACAATGTTGTCCGTGCGCTGGCTGAGCAGGCCCCCTGGTGGGAACCCGGTACGGCAAGTGGATATCATGCGATGACACAAGGGCATCTCATTGGTGAAGTAGTGCGGCGTGTAACCGGAAAATCAATCGGCCAGTTTTTTGCCGATGAAATCGCAGGTCCGTTAGACGCTGATTTTCATATCGGCACGGCTGAGGCGCACTGGCCTCGGATCGGAGAGCTGATACCACCAGACGAACAGCCAGGCGGTAACACACTGGATTCGGATTCGGTCGCAGCGAAAACTTTTCGGAGTCCAGCGCCGGACGCTGCCGATTCGAAAACCGCCGGTTGGCGTTTAGCGGAAATACCGGCGGCGAATGGACATGGTAACGCGAGATCCGTAGTCCGTGCGCAAACACCAGTCGCGAACGATGGGGCTGCGTTTGGTGTGGAGCTGCTATCGAAAGAGGGGGTTAATCGAGTTTTTGATGAACAAATTTATGGTCAAGATCTGGTGCTAGGTGTCCCTATGCGCTTTGGCATGGGCTACGGACTGAATGGCAAGGAAATACCGATGGGTCCGAATGAGCATATTGCTTATTGGGGTGGCTGGGGTGGGTCTACGATTGTTGTTGACGCAGACGCACGGCTTTGCGTTTCCTACGTTATGAATCGCATGTTACCGAGCGTGCTCGGCGATCCTCGCGGCTACAACTTGTTGCAGGAAATTTACAAACGGCTTTAAAGGGCAAGTTCAGCAGGTCTGAAGATTTAGCGTACCTGTTCATCAGCCCTTAACAAATGCGTGTCAACTGCTGCACGCCACGCTTCCGGGTGCTCATATTGGGGACAGTGGGCGGCCTTGTCGATGACGAGCAGTTTTGCGTCATCGATGGTGTTGGCCATTAATCGGGAAGGCCTCAGGAAAGGTTTGTCGTTGGCACCGACAATAACGGTTGTTGGCACGGTTATGTTTGTTAACTGGGCCGATAAATCTGTTTGGTGTGCGAGTTCTTTACCCAGATGCGAGAAGGCTTGCGGGTCCATTTGCTGCAACTTGACCTTAATACGACGCCAATGCTCGTTTTTACCCAGGAAGTCTATGCCCCGTTGTACGCTTGGTGGCTGCGGCTGGCCTCTCATGCCTTCAATCAGGCTCTGGCAGCCATCCTTGGTGACCATGTCCACTAGGCGTTCGCGTGTCGCATCGTCGAACAGCGTCACCCCGTACGGCGCTGTGTCCATAAGGACCAGAGATCGAAATCGTTCTGGGTGTGAGAGCAGCGCTCTCATGACCACCATGCCACCCATGCTATGGCCAAGAATATGACAGGTTGGAATTTTCAGAGCATCGAGGAACGATACAAGGTCGTCCGCTAGCTCATCGAGGGTATAAGGGCCCAGATTGGTGGACTCGCCGTGGCCGCGTTGATCGTACGCGATGACTCGGTGGCTTTCAGAAAACCAGGCCAGCTGATTGAGAAAATCGAGTTTGGAGCCCGTAAAGCCATGTACGAAGAGGATTGGTGCGCGTGACCCAAGGTCATGGTAAGCGGTTTGCAGACTGCGATTGGCTATAAAATGTGTTGTATACATCAGCGTGTCACATTGCAAATGTCAGCGCGTGGTCGTGTCGTGGTCGCCGTCTGCTGCTGCTTCCGACCCGGAACGGAGCGCTGTGCAGGGATAGGGCGAATGCGCCTCCGGTGTCTGTGAGATGGACGAGACTATCGCGATTTTGGTTGAGGTTCTTAGCTTCACCACTTGGTGGAGACGTTGAGAATTTGCAAGCGCTGTCGTGCCATTTACCCCGCGCGGGCACAGTGTGAGGTGCCTCATCAGTAGTCGCTACCCAATGGGAATGTTCAGCGGAACACCGCCAGATCGACGTCTCCCGGGACAAAAACCCGTTCTCTTCGGGGCGGATAGAGAATGTTTCGGGGCTGACAGAGAAAGTTGGATCCGGTGGTGCGATATCTGTAGTGACCAATTTGCGCCCGTTAAAACTCAAGGATGGCACGCCCACTTATGCGACCTGCTTCCAGGGCTTGTGTCGCTTCGTTGATCTCATCGATCGAATAGCGTTCGGTCACCATAGCCTCGAGGTTGAGATCACCGTTGTCGTGCCATTCCAAAAAGCGTGGAAAGTCACGATCAGGGGCGCAAGAGCCACCGATGCTACCGATGAAATGCTTTTCGTTAATCAGCACGTCTACGGCATTGAGTTCTACGGGTGTGGAAGGCACGCCGACGAGCACGGCAGTGCCCCCATCGTTCGCGCCAAAATAGCCGCCGCGACAGGCAGGCACGATCTGTTCCATTGTGGTTCTAATGCCGATGCAGTCAAACGCGAAGTCGGCACCGCTGACCGGCTGACGGCTGATCGTAAACTGGCCTTTCTGCGGGGTAAGTTCGTGTATGGCTTCGATTGGATCTACAACCGAGGCATTAATCGTATGAGTTGCGCCAAACGCTTTAGCGAATTCCAATTTTTGGTCATCCAAATCAACAGCGATGATTGGATTTGCGCCAGCGACTTTGGCCCCCACAACCGCGCTCAAACCAACGCCACCGACACCGAAAACAACCACACTTTGTCCTGGCTGGACTTTCGCTGTGTTGATCACAGCTCCGGCACCAGTCATGACCGCGCAGCCGATAATGGCCGTGACGTCCTTTTTGATATTAGGATCTACCTTGACCACGTATTGTTCATCGCAGATGGTGTGATCCGCCCACGTAAAGACGTTTTCTGATTGCGCGACGCCATCACTGACGTCAAGGATCGCTCTCTCTGGGACTCGGCCTGCGGCTTCAATATTGCGCGGTACCCAAGTCAAGAGAACGATATCACCTTCGGCGACGTGAGAAACCTCGGCTCCCGCTTTGACAACGACGCCAGTTGCTTCGTGGCCCAAAATGACGGGCGATCTTCGCTCGCGGTGCATCTGATGGAGCTGTGAATGACAGACCCCCGATGCAAATTCTTTAACGACAACCTGATACGGGTTGGGGTCGGGCAAAGAAATCTCTTCGATCCGCAAAGTGGATGTCGATTCTGGTAGGACGACGATGCGCGCGCTGGTTCCCATGGTCTCTCCGAGATGATGTTTCTCCTATGGTCGCTCGACTAGGTTTTGAACGCAATCACGTGTACGCTCCCGCAGATGACGCAAGAGTATCGACTTGTTTTTTCAGGAGAAGTGGTCGAGGGACAGCACCCGGCTATCGTCAAGAAACGCCTAAGCGTAATCTTGAAATTGGATGACAAGCGGATGGATCTGCTCTTTTCCGGTCAGTCAGTAGTCGTCAAGAAGGCAACTGACGAGAAAACCGCTGCTCGCTATCAAACAGCCTTTCAGAAAGCCGGTGCCAAACTGCGTCTATTGCCAGCAGACGGTGTCGGTGGTGATGTGCTGTCTGCACAAGCGGCTGATCAGACCGAATCTGCGGAAGGTCAAGAAACACACGCTAACGGGCAGTCAGAATTGCATGTCGTGGGCGGTATGCAAATGTTACCGGTTGGCGCTGATATGCTGCGGGAGGATGAACGACAAACCATCGATGTCCCAGAGATCGCTACGGAACACCTGTCCCTTCAAGGTTCGGTATTTGTGATCGACGAACCGGAAAGGCCAGTAAGTGTGCCTGCGATTGATCACATCACGCTAGCTGAATTGGGCGTTGTGTTGCGCGAGGGGCAAGCTCATGAATCTGTCGATATAGCGATACCCGATCCGAATTTTGAGATTGCCGAGGTTGGCGCGGATATGGATGAGACGGAGAAAGCACCGCCCCCGCCCCCGCCGGATGTCAGTCACATCGCGTTGGCAGACGACGATACGCGAATAGGGTAAAACGAAACCAATTGAAAACGAAACCAAGGAGAAGAAAATGAAGCTGCATGAAGCACCAAGTCCGAATGCACGTCGAGTGCATGTCTTTATGGCAGAGAAAGCCGTTGAGTTAGACCGGGTTGTCGTAGACATTCGCGCCGGGGAGAACATTCAAGATGATTATCTGGCCAAGAATCCTGCGGGTAGGGTCCCAGTACTGGAGCTTGATGATGGCACTTTCTTATCAGAATCGGTCGCAATCTGTCGTTATCTGGAAGGCTTGAATCCGGATCCTAATTTATTTGGGTCGACGCCGTTTGAAGCGGCGACGATCGAAATGTGGGGTAGACGGGCAGAAATCAATTTTATGACGAATGTTGCCGGTGCCTTTCGGAACATCACTGGCTTTTTCAAAGATCGGGAAACACCCGTGAAAGAATGGGGTGAGGTGTGTGCCGAAGTCGCCCCGAAAACGTTGACCATGTTTGACGAGCAGCTCGGGCAAACTGAATATCTGGCGGGTGATCGCTTTAGTATTGCTGACATAACCCTGGGAGTCGCGTTGGATTTTGCAGAAATGGTCAAGGTTGTGACGATTCCTGAGCTTGCCAACCTCAACCGATGGCGTGCACAGATTGCGCAAAGACCAAGCTGGGGCGCTAGCTAAGCTGCTGGTTAGCTGCATACTACTTGATTGATCAAATAGTATGCAGCGATGTCAACGTACACCAACCGTTCTGATCTCCTAGCCCCCGAGTCGCTCCTTGCGTACATCCTAGATACAGCGTCCGGCCTGGAGCGTGAGATGGATCGGGCTTTGTCCAACACGCGTGGTATCACCTTTCGTGAATATCGCTTAGTTAGCGTAATCGCGGCTGCAGGATCGACTGGATTACCAAGGATCGACCTTGCGCATGCGGTTGGTCTGACAGCGTCTGCGGTGACCCGTGCGCTGCGACCGTTAGAGAAGCTGGGCTATCTAGAAACGGCTAGAGGCGAACGCGACGCGGGCGAGAGCCTCGCAAAAATCACGAAAGGAGGCACTGAGCTTCTAAGCGATGCACAGAAAATCCTGAATGAGCAACTTGCGGGTTTGCCAATCGAAGAAATCGGCGATGCTCGATTGAGCACCTTTACTGAGGTTTTGCATCTGTTGGCGGCGAGACGGTGAGCCTGCCCGATTTATACTCTGGCGCCTTGGCGGCCGGTAGCGGACGAAGTAGATCTGACAGATCTTGACGTCACTGGAGAGATTCCGGATACGTTCAACGGCTCGTCCCAAAGTAGATCCAGTAACGGGAGCGCTACGTTGGTTCCACACGGATCGGAATCAACGGTGGTTATGCCATGGCGAAATAGAAGCCGCGGGCCAATTGCGACGCGAGTTGGAGATAGCGGTAACGGCACCAGGAATGATGCACGACATGGCGATCACGGAGAGTCACAGCATTCTGATGGATTTAAGTGTGGGCTATGACTTTTTCCTCTTCGACAAAGGGGCTCGCCTACCGATCTGCTGGTAGTCGGCTGGTCCCTCGCGTCTTTGTCTTGTGCAGAGGAATGGTGCTGCGCTTGTCTGGGTAGAGATTGAACTTTGTTTTATTCAGTATGTGATCATCGCGGACAAATTAGTGGCGGTCGTGGCACTGAGTCAACGCATGCCAGCGGGATTCCATGGGGCATGGATACCTGTTTAGGGGCTTTGTAGCGAGGTACGTACGCGTTCAGGGTGCTGTAATGCGGTGCCTGAGTGACATTGCTAGACTCGGCGATCAACTCAAAGGTGGGCACAATGGATAGACGACACTTTCTCAAGACTTCTTCCCTAGCACAGGCTGCGCTAATCGGCGTTACTGGTTGCGCGAGAGCGGGACGCGTGAGTAAAGACGATTTAGAACTGACCGCTGACGCTACGGTTGCAAACGGACAGAGTCCCTTCCAGCATGGCGTTGCCAGTGGTGATCCGCTACACGATCGTATTATTTTGTGGACCAGAGCTTCGCCCGCTTCGAGTACTGACGCCGACATAGCGGTGGATTGGTGGGTTGGTACCGAGCCGATGCCATCTCAGGCGCTACGTCGAGGCAGTGG
>JAQWQN010000056.1 GCA_029244465.1 Pseudomonadales bacterium | reverse complement strand
CAGAGGATGGTGTACCGATTATCTTCGTCCACGGCTGGCCAGAGCTTTCGTTAAGCTGGCGCCATCAATTGCCGTATTTCGCTGCCCGGGGTTTTCGCGTGATTGCGCCAGATATGAGAGGTTACGGCAGGAGTTCTGTCTACAAAACGCATGCCGACTACGAGCAAAAGAATGTCGTTGCGGACATGATCGAATTGGTCGACGACCTCGATATTAAGCGCGCGATCTGGGTTGGTCATGATTGGGGTTGTGCGACGGTTTGGAATATTGCGCGTCACCACTCTGATCGCTGCATCGCGGTTGCTAATCTTTGTGTGCCTTATTACACGATCGAGGCTGGTTGGAACGGTTTGTTACCCTACATCAACCGCTCAATCTATCCGGAAGATGAATATCCAGCAGGTCAGTGGGAGTATCAATGTTACTACGAGGAGAGTTTTGCTGCGGCGACAGCGGCTTTCGATGCTGATCCTGAAAAACTGGTCTCTCTGATCTTTCGGCGTGGCAACCCGGATGGGCGAGGTAAGGTCGCAGGTACTGCACTGACGAGAAAAGAGGGTGGATGGTTTGGTGGCGGCGCCATGCCGGACCTGGCGAATGATCCCTCTGTAATATCGACCGAAGAGGTCAAGCAGTATGCACAATCGCTGCAGAGAAATTCGTTCTTTGGACCGGACGCTTACTATATGAATCACGCAGCGAACGCCGCCTATGTGGCGACAGCGTCATCTCACTCACTCGATTTTCCAGTGCTGTTCTTACATGGGCGCTACGACTATACCTGTGAAACGATCGATTCGAAGGCAGCTGAGCCGATGCGCGAATATTGTCCTCATCTGACGGAGGTGGTCGTTGATTCCGGACATTGGATGGCGCAGGAAAAACCAGACGACGTGAACCAACATTTGGCAGCCTGGATACGCCCCGATTGGTCTTAGGCTTACCTTGGGCGGGTCAGCCTCGCGGGAGGCAGGCCAGTGGTGTACATGAAACGATTGCAGCAGAACGACTTGCCTGGACAGCGTTCGTGATGTCGCTAACGCGCCTCGCAGCGTAGACTGTCGATACACGTAAATGAGTCTGATTTTGACAACAGAATTTTTAGGCAAAGATGTTTCTGGCCCCTTCACCATTCCTTCGGGGATCGTCGCGACGGCGGTTCCGATCATTCGATATATGTTTGAGAATATCCCCGAACTAGGCGTTCTGACGACTAAAAGTATCGGCTACGAACCACGGCTAGGGTACAGAGAGCCGGTTTATAGCCAGTATGCGCGAGGGTGTTTTGTGAACGCTGTGGGACTGACCAACCCCGGTGCGTTGCGATCTGCAGAGTTATTTGCCGATTTGGACGTACCGCAAGACCGGTTCCTTTTGACCTCTATATTTGGCGGTTCTGTTGAAGAATTTGTCTTGGTCGCAAAGATTCTTGCGCCGTTTTCCGATGGGTTGGAGCTCAATCTGTCTTGTCCTCATGCCAAAGGCTATGGCATGGCGATGGGACAGGATCCGGATCTTGTAGAAGAAATCACCGCGGCGGTAAAGGCTGCGGTAGATATTCCCGTGGTGCCGAAGCTAACGCCCAACGCAGATGACGTGGCTGCTATCGCTAAAGCAGCGATACGCGGGGGCGCGGATGGGATATGTGCGATTAATACGGTTGGGCCTGGTTTGCACACGGCGTATAGCCAACCGGTCCTGTCCAATGGTGTTGGTGGGCTTTCAGGTAAAGGGATTTTGCCAATCGCACTAAAATGTCTGCAGGAAATCCGATCTGTCTGCAGTGTGCCGATAATAGGTTGTGGTGGTGTCAGCTCCGCTGACGATGTTCGTCAAGTTAGGCACGCGGGTGCGCAGATTGTAGGCGTCGGTTCGGCGTTAACAGGGATGGATTCTCCTGAGATCAAACACTACTTCGACGTACTGAGTCAGGATTTAGCCAACGGCGAGAACCAGTGTGAGTCGCAAATTCAGTACGACGTGGATATGGCATTCAAGCCCGTGACTGTCGTCAACAATCACAAGGTGACGGATGACATATCGGTGCTGCGGTTTGACAAGCCGGTCAATATAAAGCCTGGTGAATTCATATTTCTTTGGCTGCCTGGTGTCGGCGAAAAGCCATTCTCAGCGCTGGTCGATGATCCGTTTAGTCTGGCCGTGATTAATCTCGGTGAATTTACCGCTAAATTGATAGACCTAGAGGTTGGAACACAAGCCTATGTGCGTGGACCCTACGGCAAAGCGGTCGACCCACCGCCGAAAGCGCGGGTGGTGTGCGTCGCCGGGGGTACTGGTTTAGCAGCTGTCTATCAATTGGCCCGGGATCGAGGCAATGCGGACATCTTTGTTGGCGCGAGGACTCGGGATCGTTTGTATTTTTTGGAGGAATCACGGGCCTGCGCTGATGTGCATGTGGCAACCGACGATGGTACTGAAGGTTTTCATGGGTTGGTCACGGAATTGTTGGATCAACACCTCGCAGGCTTGTCCGCAGACGCATTGGCGAATCTGGTTTTCTACAACTGCGGACCGAGCCCAATGGTGCATGCGGCGATTCAGGTACAGCGGCGCTATTGCCGAGAAGAGCAGATCTATAATGCGATTGATTATCTGACGAAGTGTGGCGTTGGTGTTTGCGGTGCGTGTGCGTCGCCAGATGGTCGGCGCCTCTGTGTAGATGGTCCATTTTTGGGTGATTGAACGCTGCTCAGAAGGCTCGATTTCGTGACAACGTCGTTTGGGCGGTGTTTCTCGAGCTTGCTTGTGTGCTGAATGATGAGTATCGAGTCTTAATGTTAGCGGCGATTTGAGCGCCGAAGGCACTTGTATACGAGCAACCCTCAGTCGCGAGCGAACTGGGCGTGTGGCTGAAGAGGAAGAAGCTGTGCAATCCGACCGATTCGTAGTGCACAGCCTAACGTGACGAGGCTGGTTTGGTCAGATTTGGCTCGCCCGTGTAAGCGCATCGCCGTCGCGCCAGGGAGAGATTTGACCTTCGTAAACCTGTGGTCCGTCGCAAAAGTGCGCTGCTTCCTCGAGGGATTCGACGAAAGGCATGTCTGCTGGATAGACGGCCGCTTTGTGTGGATTGGGTCCCGCTTTAGACACATGTCCCCAAAGTGGATGTCCGACGACTTCTTCCGCAATGCGAGCTGCTGCGATGACCTTGTCTAAGTCGTAGCCCGTTTCGATACCCATCTCGTGGCAGAGGTGAACAAAATCTTCTGTCGGAACATGTCCGGCTGCACGACCATTGCCACAATATGGACAACCACCCATGCCGCCCAGCGATGTGTCGAAATCTGTCGCTCCGAGCGTCAATGCTTCATAGAAGCTGGCCATGGTGGTGCCGCGGGTATTGTGCAGGTGCATATGGTAGGTCTCGACCTCCGGGTACTTGTCGCGGATGGCGAGAATTGTCTCTCGCACGGTATGTGGCATGTTCCAGCCCATCGCATCTAAGAAAGAAACTCGTTTCACAGGAATGCCGACTGCGGCCCACTTGCTAACCATCAGATCCATAAGGTCCATACGTTGGTCGAGCGCAAACGCGCCTTCGAAATTGGAGCCAAACGGGTTACCTAATGCAACACTACCAGCTTCTGCACCCGCTTCCGCCGCGCCCTGAACTGAAGCATCTGTTTGGGCAAGCATTTCCGCCTGAGTCCGGTTGTAGTTGCGACGGGCGAAGGTATCGCATAGTTCAACATGCGTCGCATAGCGTTTCTGGCGCACGTCAATTTTTGGATAGTAGCCGTCGGCGCGGTCGTACCCTCTTTTATTGAAAACCGCTGCGGTGTAGGTCACTCCGGGCTTAGGCACGAAGCGATCGGCGATCTCGTCGATACAGGCCATGGACGGCGTCCACTTAGGGTGAGCGAACGAACCGATGGTGACGGTTTTAGCCCCCATCTCGCTAACGGCATTCAAGAGACGCAGCTTGTCATCAACCGAAATGTCTGGGCTCTCGATCTGTAGCCCTTCACGCATGGTGTCATCAAAAATATTGACCGATTTTGGAATTAGATCTGACATGGTGTTTTCCCTTTCTGTCCCATTGTTGGGTCAAGCTTACTGTTTCCCGATAACAGGGGGCAAGGCCCCCCGTCAGTCCTTGTTTGACAGCGTAAGATTTGTACGTCTAGTTTGGCAGGCGGAATAGAGTTGAGTTAACGTAGTTGCCTAGCTATGAAAGCTGGGTTGTTAGACTTTGGTAAAACCTACTTGAGGAGGAAGGGATGTACGAGCACATCAAATATGAAGTTACGGACCCGGTTGCGGTCATTTCACTCAATCGTCCGGAAGCGCTGAATGCGATTACCGGACGTATGCAGGCGGAACTTCGTCATGCGCTTGAAGCAGCGGAAACAGACGATAAAGTCGTTGGTATTGTTTTAACTGGCGAAGGGCGTGGTTTTAGTGCGGGCGCTGATATTGGGGGTTTGCAAGCGACCGCAACGGGTGACGGCGGTGGACAACGGGACGATTTGAGCCATCTGGAGGCAAACCCTGGGAACCCAGACATGGGCAGCGACTTTGAGGTTACCTTTTCTTACTTTTTAAGTATTCGCAAACCACTCATTGCGGCGATCAATGGCCCGTGTGCCGGATTGGGATTTGTCTTTGCCTGTTTGTGCGATATGCGTTTTGTCGAGCAGCAGGCAAAATTTACAACTGCATTTGTTAATCGCGGGCTGATCGCGGAACACGGTAGCAGCTGGATACTGCCGCGCCTGCTGGGCCCAGCGAAGGCGTTGGATCTGTTGTGGAGCGGTCGTAAGTTCACGGGCGACGAGGCTGAGCGGTTAGGCTTGGCCGATCGGTTGTGCGAGCAAGGCACATCTCGGAGTCAGGCAAGCGACTACATCAAGATGCTCGCGGAAACAGCGGCTCCCCAGTCGATAAAAACCATGAAAGCCCAAGTTTACCGGCATCTGAATATGTCTCTAGGTGACGCGATGAAAGAGAGCAATTCGCTCATGGCTGATTCATTGAAACAAGATGACTTTAAGGAAGGCGTTGCCTCATTTGTTGAGCGACGGCCGCCAAACTTCAAACGAGTTACTGAGTAACCCAAACGGCAGTGCAGTTCGCGTATTGCGGGCTGTTACTGCTGGAAAGTGATGAACTAGAAGACGAATCAGGTCATCACCGCTTCAAATATGAAAATGAGCCGCGGTCCGGCTTGAATCAGTGGGTTGGGTTTGATGCGCTGATCCATCTGCTTCGCCTGTAGCCAAATGGATACGCCGCTTTGAATCGCTAAATATAATGCTGATGTGAGTTTGCAGCGCCCTGAGCCAGTCATGTATAGCGCCCAATTTAAAGCCCTCGATTGCCCCGCTCCGCCAATAATGCCATCCAATCCCACCGTTCCTGCTACAAAGGCGAGCAGTGCAAGCCAAATTGGCCAGGTAATCGGTACTTGGGGGTAAAAAGGTGTCTCCGGAGGGGATGGTATATCGAGCAAGTTCATCGAAGCTAATGACTGACCCGGTAATAATGCAGTTTGGTCCGAGGTAACCGATTCGCTGGATAAACGTCGTCAGTGGCGCCAATCGTTGCCGTTGCGTTGTGTATATGGTCTGTCGTTGCCGCGTGGACAGGCGCCGTCTTTGTTGTCATCTATCCCGCTATTTTGTTTGGAATGGTATCGTCAAAGATTACTTAACAACGAAGGGGCCGAGTCACCGCTCGGGGATGCAATGAATGCTAAGACACCAATATTGGTCGGCGTCGGCCAAGTGCTTAATCGCATAGAACATCTTGATGAAGCCAAGGAGCCGATTGTCATGATGTTACAAGCAATTAGAGCGGCAGCAGAAGATGCGGGTATCCCCGGCCTGCTCAGAAAAACACAATCTGTAAGGGTTGTTCGGGGCATCTGGGGTTATAAAAATCCCGCAAAGTGGATCGCAAGCCAGTTGGGCGCGCACCAAGCGGAGACGGTCGGTACGCTTATCGGGGGCAATCAAAATCAGGCGGTCATCAATCAGACAGCCCTAGAAGTAGCTGAAGGTAAACTGGACTTGGTTGTGATCACAGGTGCGGAGGATGGTAACTCGGCGATGAAGGCGAGAAAACTCGGTCTCAAGTTGCCTTACACAGAAACGCCGGGCTCATACGATCGCGTCATTGGTGCTCGTCAAGCAGCGGAGCACCACGATTTCGAAATTGCGAAAGGCATTCGTCAGGCGATTCAAATCTATCCCATGTATGACAATGCATTGCGCTACCATCGTGGTGAGAGTCTCGCTGCGCATCGCGAGCGCGTAGGTGCGCTTTGGGCGCGGTTCAACAATGTAGGCCAACGTAACCCCAACGCGTGGGTACAGCACAATATGTCTTCTGAAGAGATTACGACCCCGTCTGACGTTAATCGCCCGGTCAGTTTTCCCTACACGAAATTCATGAATGCTAACATGTCAGTAAACATGGGAGCGGCGCTGATTATGACGACCAGTGAGCATGCTCGATCGCTGGGTATTGATGAAGCCAAGTGGGTTTATCCAGTGGCAGGTGTAGCCGGGTATGACCATTTTTCCGCCTCTGTGCGTGATAACTTTTACACATCGCCCGGTATTCGTTTTGTGGGCGAGCGTTTGCTGGAGCTGGCTCACTGCAACGCGTCTGATTTGGACTATGTTGATTTGTACAGCTGCTTTCCATCTGCTGTTCAAGTAGCAGCGTATGAGTATGGGCTTAGTGAGCAACAAGATCTGACCGTAACCGGCGGTTTAACGTTTGGCGGCGGCCCACTGAATAACTATGTCATGCACTCAATTGCACGCACCGTGGAATTGTTGCGAGAAAATGGCGGCCGGGCCCTGGTCACGGCTAATGGCGGCAATCTGTATAAACACGTGCATGGCGTTTATTCGAGTGAACCGCCGCGGAATCACTTTGTGGTAGACAACGTACAGGCCAGAATAGATAGCTTGCCATCACGGGAATGTATTGCCGAACACAGTGGCGATGCTGTCATCGAGTCCTATACCGTAATGTATGGAAGCGAGGGGCCCACGGTCGGGCATGTGGCTTGCTTAACCTCGGGTGGAGAGCGTACTTGGGTGAATACGCACGATGCGGAGTTGATGCAGGCAATGACCGAGAGCGAATTCTGCGGGCGTCGTGTGCGTCTCGAGGCCAGTGAGCTCGCGGGGTTTCAGGACTAGTTTACTTCGCGCCAAATGACGCCGTTAGCGAAGAGTTTGGTAATGGCGTCTTTGCTGTAGCCGATCTCTGAGAGAAGCTCATCAATATGTTGACCTGCGGTGGGCGGTGGTTTTAGCTTTGCTTGGTGACCGTCAAATGTGACATTAGCACCGTGTCGATTGTATGCGCCCCATGTCGGATGCTCAGTGGGCTGAGTTAAGTTCAGCGCTTGAACTTGCGGGTCGTGCCACCAAAATTCGATTGGGCTATACCTGTCCGCACGGACGCAGCCGACGCCTTGAGTAGCAAGCTGCGCTTCCCAGAAATCTGCACTTTTGCGGGTGAAGAGCTCACTCAGATGGTGGACGGTTGTGTCGTCATTCTTGTTTAGAATCGCAAAATCGACATCGATCCTTAGTTCGCTTAAGAGTTGCACAAAGTGTCTTTTCTCTTTTTCTTCTGGGATGGCTAAGAATAGCCATTGGTCTTCCGCAGTTGGGTATAGGCGATAAGTCGGGTGGAGTCCGTGTAAGCCTTCGTCCGGCATCGTTCGATCTGGCTTGCCGGGGTAGGCGAGAAAATCATCGTGATTTGCATATGCGTTTGCGCCAAACATATCTATTAAGATGCGTTGGCCCTTGCCTGTCCGATTGCGTGCATTCAAGCCCAGGAGTGCAGTGGAGCAGACGACCATGGCTGTGTTTGGGTCAGGATTCACTTCGTTAGCACGCATTAAGCGTCTGGTCCAAGTCCGCAGAGAAGCGATGTCTTGTAGTTCT
>JAQWQN010000049.1 GCA_029244465.1 Pseudomonadales bacterium | reverse complement strand
CAGAGGCCCCTCCGCTCGATCACCAAAAACGGACATTGCCCCCGATCGGGCCCAAAATGCAGTTTGATCGAAAGCCTGACGATCACTATCGGGACCGTTGGTACCGTACCCAGATAGCACCGCGTAAACAGCATCTGGTCTAACCGCGTGAATGTCATCCTCCGTTAGATTGTAGCGTTCTAGACGAGCACGGGTTAGATTAGTGATAAAGATGTCTGCATCGGCCGCGAGTTTGCGTACGAGCGCGTTGCCTTGCGGATCCTCGAGATTAACCCGCACGCCACGTTTGCCGCGGTTGTCAAATTGGTAGGAAGGATGGACAGAGCCATCACCCAAGAGCGCATCATACATGTTTCGGTAGGTGTCTCCCTCGGGAGGCTCGACTTTGATGACTTCCGCGCCCATATCCGCCATCAGTGATGCACAGCAAGGGGCGGCTAGCCAACTTGCGACTTCGACGACCTTGATTCCGGCTAGCGGTGCGCTCATCTTTTCTCCTAATATGCTTTGTTGTTGGCTTATCTTAGCCGCAAGGTCGCGGCGAGAAGAAGCGGTTCGTGTTGAACCCCATTTCTTAACTAACCGAGATAGTTTTCACACGCATTAATAATAGCGGGTACACGCCGGGCCATTTGCTCTGTGGATGAAAGCTCAGGTCTTGCACTTAGCCAGCCGAGGCTGATTAAAACCCGGATGAGAAAGAATAACGGTAGATGGCGTTCTGCGTCGATTATAGCGCGCTTGCTCCGATAACCGTCGAGGAGAGATTCTTGGAATGACGGGGCGTTGTCATGCCCAGAAAATTCGTTGAGAGCAACCGCGATATCGTAGTAGTGCCAGCCGTAACCACAATCGTCGAAGTCGATGGCTTGTAAACTCGGCGCCGCGCCGTCGCCGTAGACGATAACGTTGCGCGGATGCAGGTCCGCGTGGATAAGGCCGTATGAGGTTTCATCCATAGAGAGTTGGCGGAGTTCGTTGTGTACCTGCTTTCGTACCTCCTTGAGGTAGTTCTGTTGCGTCGGTGTTAAGGCGGGAGCTTGCCAGAATTTCCCCCACAGGGGGTCCGGACCGACCAAGCCATCCGCGTGCCACGAACGACGTTCAAAATTTGTCGGCGCTCGCCATGTCGAAGTTTGATTGTGGAGGTTGGCTAGTAAGGCCCCGAGGCTGTGGAAATAGGCTCTCGCATTGAGTTCTGAGGCTTGTTTTATTCTATCATCCAAAAGCTCGCCAGGGATCCAACGAATAAGACCGACTTGATAAATTGTCGCTCCTGGCCCTGCTATCGGGACGTAATACGCGCCAGATTTGGCGGCTATGTGCGCAGGCGTTGGTATGCCTGCCAAATTGAGCGCATCCGACCAGACAACTTCGCTGTTGAGTTCTTCGAGCGTGTTGTATCCGGGGCGGTGAAATCTTAAGGCCAGCGTTTCTTCGGCTGCGGTAGTGACCTTGAACACGACGTTTTCACTCTTGGAAGCGAGGGTGATGGTCTTCACTTCAAGGTCCCACTCTTGTAGTGCGGTCAATACAGCCGCGTCTAACGGATCCTCAGTTGTGGACATGAACTAAAGACACTCAGCAAATACTTGGAGAAATTGATCCGCATGTTTTTGTGCAAAAACAAGCGGTGGACGAATTTTAATGATGTTGTTGAATGCGCCAGCATTGCTGGTTAGAAATCCCTTGTCCTTGAGCGCGTTGACCATCTGTATTGCACCGTCTCGATCGGGCTCTTGATTGTCTTCATCTTTGACCCACTCCAAGCCTAAGAAAAGACCATGACCTCTTACTTCCGCAAAGTGAGGGTTTGTTGCAACCAGACTCTCGAGCTCAGAGCGAAGGTAGGCGCCAACTTTCTGCGCATTCGCGGCGAGTTGTTCTTCTTCAATCACGTCGAGAACGGCATTGCCCGCCGCCGCTTGTAATGGCGAGGACGCGAAGGTGTTGAAATAGCGTGTTTTGGCACGGTAGTCATTGACGAGATCCTGAGATGCAGCGCAAGCCGATAAGGGTAAGCCGTTGCCCATCGGTTTACCGGTGACGACGATATCGGGTTGGAAGCCCGAAACGTCATAGCCCCACCATTTGCCAGTGCGACAGTATCCGGCCTGTACTTCATCTGAGATCACTAGACCCCCAGCGCGCCGCACGCGATCCGCCGCTTTGGCCATGAAGTGGGCGGGGATCTGTGGTAGCCCCTCATTGGCGAAGATGGGACACACCAATAGTCCTGCCAGTTTGATGTTTGCTGCTTGGAAGCTAGCGATCGCGTTGTCGATCGTATGAAGATATGCCGCTTCGATCGCCTGATCATCGCCGTCGGAAATGGCACGAAATTTCTCGGGGAACGGAAAAGCGCAGATATTGGGGTTTTTGGTTTGGGCGACTGGCACGTAGGTTAGCTGACTCACTTGCTGACTGTTACCGTGATAGGCAGCGTTCGTGCAGATAAACCCCGATCCGCCTGTTGCGACCCGGGCCATTGTCATAGCGATGTCGTTGGCCTCTGTGCCAGAGCAGGCGAACACCACGCTTTCGATTGCATCGTTGTGCAGCTCAGTTAACCGATCCGCCAGTCGCACGATACCTTCATGTAAGTAGCGACTATGAACATTGAGCGTGCTCGCTTGTTCGTGCATGGCGTTTACAACGTGGGGGTGAGCGTGGCCCACACAGGGAACATTGTTGTACATGTCGATGTAGGTTTTTCCGGCCGAATCTTCTAACTCAACACCGCGCCCCTTTACGATCTGAAGCGGTTCGTTGTAGAAAAGCGCAGCGCCAACCCCGAGGCGTTGGTTTCTTTTTGCGAGCAGTGCGTGATTATCCATGGTTGTCTAGCTTCCAGATGGTATGTTCGGTTAGTTCTTCGCGGAGGTAGCTGACCGTTAGGTATTCACCTGCAAGCCAGTACGGATATTGGTTCGTCGAAAATGGGCTGTCAGCACGCCCGCCGTTGCCGCCAGCAATCACGAAATGAACATGGTCCGGGTCGGCCAAATCCACCACTAGACGAAAAGCTGGTCCGTGGTAAACCCGGCAAGGAATTTCGCCATCCTGCGCTCGGCCGGGCCCGGGCCCCATATGCATAGCCATGCCAAGCGTTGTGCTACTGCCACCAATTGGATCCGGTCCAGCGTGCATGTCTTGCCACGCTTGGTGCTTGACCAGGCGATGGCTAAATTGGATCTGATGCAGATCACCCCATTGCCATTTGGCAGTATCTTCGCCCAGAGTTTGCTTCACGGCTTCTACTACGTCAGCCATGACCTGATGCACTGTTGTCTTGAGTTCTTGTGCATGTGCAGACCATGGGTTGTCAGGCTTCAAGAAGTTGCCAATATCGAACAGGTTGAGTCCTGGCGCGGCAGTGGGGATGGCATCAAGCAAAGGGTCTGCCAAGACGGAGCGCATGAACTTTCGTGCCCAAAGCCGATCTTGGAATGTATAGAAGATGCAGGGTGCACTTGCTTCAGCGTGAGCACGGCAGTCCCAATCACGTAGGAGGCGGTGAGCCAGTCGTACGTTAGCATCCGTGCTTTCCTCGAGGATATCCAACAAGTCAGGCAACAGTACCCGCGCGCGCAAATCAGTTAGATCCAGTTGAGCGTTCTTAAAATCGTCAACGGTAAATGTTGATCCTGCTTCCAGTATCTCGGTTATGCGATCTGCACGAGCACTGTGCGTTGGAAAATTATGTACATAGTAAGGCCCAGTTTCGCCCATCGTGTCGTTATTCGCAGTGAGCGAGTAGTCGCACTCCGGATCGACTTCGACGGTTAACGTCTCCTGAGTCGAAAGCGCGAAATCGTACTGTGGCTGCCAGCCTGGCAGTGGTACGGATCCTGATACGCCGTGTCTAGCTGGTAGCGTTGCAGCGATAAAGCGGCGCATGCCGTTATCCTGATCCACACAGATGATGTTATTGACCAAGGGGCAGATGTCATCTTCAAAAAGATAGTCGCCAAACTCTGATGCAGACTTAGCCAACGGCAGTCGAGCCAATGCACCAGCAGATGTCGGCACGGAATCGAGTGACCAATACAACGCTGTCGCGTAATCCCCTTCTGCCTTCGTGCTGGCTATGCCCAGTTGCTCGCACAGTGGTTCCAATAACGTTCCGTGCTTAGTGCGTTGAACAGTTAGTTCTTTTGATGCCCCGCCCTTGATTGCAAGGTGTTCGGTCGAGCTTGTTAGTGCTTGCCAACCATCCTGAGTAAGGACCTCGCGATTGTTTCTCGTCTGTTCGATGAAGATGTCATAACAGTCCACGAAGCCGGTGGTCAGGCCCCACGCAACATCTCGAGTGGTGCCCATCATGAAGTACGGTACAC
>JAQWQN010000040.1 GCA_029244465.1 Pseudomonadales bacterium | reverse complement strand
CCTGAAGGGCATCCGAATCGTTGTCGATTGTGGTCATGGTGCGACTTATCACGTCGCCCCCAGGGTATTCGACGAGCTGGGTGCGGATGTGGTCTCAATTGGCACGGAACCCGACGGTAAAAATATCAATGATGGATGCGGCAGTACTGAACCCGCAAATCTACAGGCCAAGGTTCTTGAGGTTCGTGCCGATGTTGGCATCGGATTTGACGGTGATGGCGATCGGGTCATCATGGTCGATGATCGCGCACAAATAGCGGATGGCGATGCGCTCCTTTATGTAATTGCCAAACATCGCCTGAGAAACAATCAACTCGAGGGTGGTGTTGTTGGAACGGTCATGACTAACCTCGGGCTTGAGCACGCACTTGCCGCTATGTCGGTTCCCTTTGAGCGAGCTCAAGTGGGCGATCGCTACGTGACAGAGCTTCTCCAAGCAAAAGGCTGGAGCTTAGGTGGTGAATCGTCAGGCCATATCCTATGTACTGATTTGAATACAACGGGAGACGCGATCATTGCAGCGCTTCAGGTGCTTTCGTCGATGATGGAGACAGGGGATTCGTTGGCCGACCTCATGGGTGGTATGAGTAAACTACCTCAGGTGATGATCAATGTAACGGTTGATGACCCGAAAGGAGTTGCCGTTTGCGAGGCGCTCAAGCACGCGATTGAGCGTGAGGAATCACAGCTGGGTAACCGTGGTAGAACTCTGGTGCGCGCCTCTGGGACCGAGCCCCTGCTGCGAGTCATGGTCGAGGGAGAAGATGCGGACGAAGTTCAGCAGATCGCTGATCGATTGGCGGTTGTTGCTCAAGGCCAGAACTAATAATACGGTTATTGGGCGTATTCATTTCCTGTTTTACACACGTCCGGAGTTGGCATAACATTGCGCGCCCTCGCTAAAGGTAGCTGAATGCGACCGAGCCTAGTAGTCGCTAATTGGAAAATGAATGGCTCTGGAGATTTTCTACGCGATTATGTAGAAAGACTCGAGCTAGATCAGCCGATAGGGATTGACGTTGTGCTTTGTCCACCGTCGATTTACCTGGCCGACTTAGCGCGTGTTGTTCGTGGGACCGGAGTTGTTTGTGGTGCTCAGGATGTTGGTATCCAACCCGTGGGTGCTCATACAGGCGAGATCGCAGCTGAAATGATTGCGGAAGTAGGCGCTGACTGGGTCATTGTTGGACATTCCGAAAGACGGATAGACCAGAATGAGAAGGATGACCTCGTTGCGACAAAAGCCGCTGCAGCGTTGCGCGCTGGATTAAAGCCTATTATCTGCGTCGGCGAGACACTTGCGGAGCGAGAGGCCGGGCATGAGATCGCAGTGGTGGAACGACAGCTGGAGGCGGTAGTCGATCGAGTTGACCTCGAAGGCCTTGCGTGTGGCGCGATAGCCTATGAGCCTGTTTGGGCGATTGGTAGCGGTATGACCGCGACTGCTGAGCAAGCCCAGGCAATGCACGCATTTATACGTGACAAAATAGCGCACCTTGATGTCGAGATAGCGCGAAAAGTTCGGGTGGTTTACGGCGGTAGTATTAACCCGGAAAACGCTGAAGAGTTGTTTGGCCAAGACGACATCGATGGTGGCTTGGTCGGTGGAGCAGGTTTGGACCCTGTGCAGTTTGCGCACATCGTCTACTCTGCCACTAGTTGAGAGTGGAAAGAGGCCGAGGGCCCGGTTTGATAGAACAAATAGTTTGATAGAGAGAATTTGATGGATTTGTCGACAATTGAGAGCATTTTGCTAGCCCTGCTGGTTTTAGATGCGATCGCACTTACAGTGTTGGTTCTTGTGCAGCAGGGCAAAGGTGCCGACGTGGGGGCAAGTTTTGGTAGTGGTTCGGCCAGCACGATGTTTGGTAGCCTGGGCGCGGCGTCTTTTTTTACCAAAGCTACAGCGTGGCTTGCGATTGGCTTCTTTTTGATTACGTTTGCGCTGGCTTATATTGCAAAAGAAAAGGCCGGTGCCGCGGGAACATTAGGTATTCCCACAGCGGCAGAAACAACCTCAGATGCCCCTGCAAGGTTGACCACACCGAGTAGATCTGACGATACTACGCCAATGATGGACGAGCCGAAGGATGGTGATGTACCTGAGCTCTAGTTCGTAATTATGCCGAAGTGGTGAAATTGGTAGACACGCTACCTTGAGGGGGTAGTGAGCTTATGCTCGTGCGAGTTCGAGTCTCGCCTTCGGCACCATTCCAATCGTTAAGCGGTCGATTTCGTGTTATGCCGCGGACAGATAAAGCGCTGCTCCGGGCGCGTCGTGTAGCCAAGGTCGAACCCCCAGACCAAAATCCTTTGATATCGGTGCTTGCAGGGTGGTTAGTCCCTCCCTATAATCCTCCGCCTTGCTGATGCGGGGTGGAGCAGTCTGGTAGCTCGTCGGGCTCATAACCCGAAGGTCGTGGGTTCAAATCCTGCCCCCGCTACCAAAGGAAGAAAGGCCCCTTGTTTGGGGCTTTTTAGTACTTACCTCAAGGGCTCGCAATGGCGAGCGCTTGAGGCAGTGCACACTTGGGTAGCTCGCATAGAGGCGGGCTCTCGCAGAGAGGATCACAATTAGTCTGTGTGGGGGGCCTAGGTGCCCTTTTTTTGTGCCCCATGAAAATGCAGGCCGCAATATAGGTAGCGCGCAGAGAAGAGACGGTCTTACGATTTAGACAGAGACGAAAAACAGAGCAGACGCAACAGATTGAACAGAAGAGAGCGCCAAGTAGAAGAATTGCTTGCCCCAACGGTGGAATCCTTAGGGTGTCGGATTTGGGGTGTTGAACATTTGTCCCAAGGCAAACACAGTAAGTTGCGTCTTTATATCGACAAGGACGGCGGTGTTGATGTCGATAATTGCGCTGAAGTGAGTAGGCACGTGAGCGACATTCTGGACGTTGAAGAATTTAGCAATAGCGCTTACACGCTTGAGGTTTCGTCCCCAGGGCTTGATCGAATTTTGTTCAAGCAGGAGCAGTACGAAACAGCAGTCGGCCTGCAGGTCGATGTGAGATTGAACTTTCCCTTCGAAGGAAAAAAGAAGTTTATTGGCGTTTTGGCGGGTGTAGAAGACGAGAACGCCGTTGTACAGGTAGAAGAGGAAGAGTTTTTGCTTCCCCTCGAAAATATACAAAAGGCACGTCTAGTGCCGGTATTTGATTAGGTTTTTAACGATGTCTAAAGAAATCCTCCTCGTTGTTGAGTCTGTCTCTTTGGAAAAAGGCGTTCCCAAAGATGTCATTTTTGAGGCGATTGAAGCGGCTTTGGCAATGGCGACCAAGAAGCGATACAGCGAAGAAGCCGAGTTTCGTGTTGCGATTGATAGGACGACGGGGGAATACGAGACGTTCCGTACATGGACCGTGGTCAACTATGAGGACGAAGAAGAGCCGAGCATCGAATCGATGTATAATGTTGAAGAGGCGCAAGAGATCAAGCCGGGTGCAGTGCTTGGTGACATCCTCGAAGAGCAAGTCGAATCGGTCGAGTTTGGGCGCATTGCTGCGCAGACGGCTAAGCAAGTTATCGTACAAAAAGTGCGAGAGGCAGAGCGAGCCCAAGTCGTCGACGCTTACTTGCCGCGCATGAATGAGCTAGTCAGCGCTACAGTTAAAAAGCTTGGGCGAGACAACGTGATCGTTGACCTTGGTAACAACGCCGAGGGTATTTTGACCCGCGAACACATGATTCCCAGAGAAACTTTTCGGGTGGGGGATCGGATTAGAGCCTTGCTTATCGAAGTGAATCCAGAGAATCGCGGACCACAGCTGATTCTTTCTCGCACAACATCGCAAATGCTGATCGAGTTGTTCAAGGTAGAAGTGCCGGAAATTTCTGAGGATGTTATCGAGATACGTGGTGCAGCTCGAGACCCAGGTTCACGCGCAAAGATTGCTGTGAAGACGAATGACGGGCGGATTGATCCAGTGGGTGCCTGTGTGGGTATGCGCGGGTCGCGTGTACAAGCTGTTTCTGGGGAACTCGCCGGTGAGCGGATAGACATTGTTCTTTGGGACGATAACCCAGCCCAGTTGACGATTAATGCGATGGCGCCAGCGGAAGTCGCGTCTATTATTTTGGATGAAGAAACGCATTCGATGGATGTCGCAGTGACCGAAGAAAATTTGGCGCAGGCGATCGGACGCGGTGGTCAGAACGTGAGATTGGCGAGTGACCTATGTGGTTGGTCGCTCAATATCATGACTGAAGAAGAGGCTGTACAGAAGCAGGAAGAAGAAGCTGGTCGTGTCATAGAAGAATTTCAAGAAGCGTTGTCTGTGGATGAAGATGTCGCGCTAGTCTTAGTCGAAGAAGGTTTCTCGACCTTAGAAGAAGTGGCCTATGTGCCCATAGAAGAAATGATGGCTATCGAAGGCTTCGATGAAGAGATCGTAGAGGAGCTGCGCAATCGAGCAAAAGATGCATTACTGACGAAGGCGATCGCCTCGGAAGAAGCGTTGAGCGATCAGAAGCCCGCAGACGATCTTCTGGAAATGGAAGGGATGGAACGGTCATTGGCTTTCAAGTTGGCAGCAAATGAAATCGTCACGATGGATGATCTTGCAGAACTGTCCATTCCTGAGTTGTTGGATATAGAACCGGATTTAAGCGAAGAAGTGGCAGCTGCACTTATTCTAAAAGCTCGCGAACCTTGGTTCGCGGAGGAAGAAGAGGATGAACCAGAGGCGGCGGCTGAATAGGACTGTTCGAGCGATTTGACAGGCTTAACAGTTCAGAGAAGGAATTATCGATGGCAGACGTAACAGTTAAACAACTCGCCGATACTGTGGGTGCACCGCCCGATCGGTTGTTGAAGCAAATGCGTGAGGCAGGCTTGCCGCACTTGGCTGAGGACGAGCTTGTATCCGAAGAGCAGAAGCAAACGTTGCTCGCGTATTTGAAGCGTAGTCATGGCGAAAAGGAAGACGCGCCGAAACGGATTACGTTAAAGCGCAAAAGCACAGGTACCCTGAAAGCGGGTCAAGGTCGTGCCGGCCGTAACGTGACTGTAGAAGTCAGACGCAAGCGCACTTATGAGCGCCGTACGCCGGAAGAAGTAGAGCTGCAAGAGGCGGCGGCGGTGGAACCTTCCCAGGCAGAAGTTGAAGCGCTGCGCATCAGAGAAGAAGAGCTAGCCCGTAAGGTAGCCGAAGAACAGGCACGGACCGAAGAAGCAGCACGCAAGGAAGAAGCTGAGCGTAAAGCTGAAGAAGAGCGGACCACAGAAGCGGCCAAGCTCGAGGCAGCCAAGCTGCAAGAGCAAAAAACGACGCAAGCCAAAGGCCCAGATAAAGATGTATCAGCGGCAGATGTGCAAGCCAAAGAACAGGCTGCTGAAAAAGGTGGCAAGCGTTCGAAGGGTAAAGAAAAAGACCGTCGCGGCAGTGGCTTTGGCGATGGTAAGAACCGTCGACGTGAGCTCTCATTAAAGAGCGAGCGACGGACCAAGCGTAAGCAACACCATCGACAAGCGGCCCTCCAGGTTGACCAACAGGGTGGAGAATTTAGACCGACAGACTTCATTGCGCGCGAAGTTGAAATTAGTGATATCAATAGCGTTGGGGATATCGCCCAGGGTATGGCGGTCAAGGCGAGTGAGGTCATCAAAACACTCATGGGTCTCGGCGTGATGGCGACCATTAACCAAACGATCGATAAAGATACAGCAACGCTTGTCGTCGAGGAGATGGGTCACAAAATCAAGATCGTGTCGGAAGATGCGCTCGAAGAAGAGCACGTCGCGTCTTTGCAAATAGAGGGTGATAAATCGCCCCGAGCGGCTGTGGTCACGGTGATGGGCCATGTTGACCATGGTAAGACGTCCCTGCTTGATTACATTCGAAACACGCGCGTAACCAGTGGCGAAGCGGGGGGTATAACGCAGCACATTGGCGCGTATAGCGTCGCGTCGCATGGCAGCGTGATCACGTTCATCGACACGCCCGGACACGCGGCATTTACCGCAATGCGAGCTCGTGGTGCAAAGGTCACAGATATCGTCATTCTTGTCGTGGCAGCTGATGATGGGGTCATGCCTCAGACGGAAGAAGCCATCCAGCACGCTAAGGCCGCTGGGGTTCCGATGATTGTCGCGATTAATAAGATGGACTTAGAAAGCGCAGACCCGGATCGGGTGACGAACGAGCTTTCGGCTAAGGAAGTGGTTCCCGAAGAGTGGGGTGGAGACACCCAGTTCATTAAAGTGTCAGCCGAAACGGGTGAAGGTATTGATACTCTCCTGGAGTCGATTCTTCTGCAGTCAGAAATTATGGAGCTCGGTGCGATCGAGGAAGCGCCGGGGCAGGGTATCGTCATTGAGTCTAGATTGGATCGAGGTCGCGGACCGGTCGCCACTTTGCTGGTACAAAACGGCACGCTGTCCCAGGGTGATATTGTGATTGCGGGCGAAGCGTATGGGCGCGTGCGGGCAATGCTTGATGACCAGGGTCACAATGCGAAGTCAGCTGGGCCCTCGCAACCGGTAGAAATGCTTGGTTTAAATGGTACACCGAATGCGGGCGATGATTTTTCTGTTGTCGCGGATGAGCGATCGGCTAGAGAATTAGCAGAGTTCAGATCAGATAAAAGCCAGGAACATCGCCAATCGCTGCAACAAGCTTCAAAGATCGAAAACATGTTTGCGCATATCGGTGAAGGCGAAAAACGCATTCTCAAAGTCGTTATTAAAGCAGACGTGCGTGGCAGTCTAGAGGCTATCGTCCAGGCATTAGCGGACATCGGTAACGATGAGGTTGGGGTGCAGGTGCTCGGGTCGGGCGTTGGGGGAATCTCTGGCTCAGATGCGACGATGGCAGTTACTTATGGTGCCATGGTATTCGGTTTTAATGTGCGCGCAGATAAGACCGCGAAAGTAGCCTTAGAGAAGGATGGTGTAGACCTACGCTACTACAGCGTGATCTATGAGCTGCTGGACGATGTGAAAGCCATGTTGTCAGGCATGTTGTCGCCGGAACTGCGTGAAGAAATCATTGGTGTGGCGGAAGTCCGAGATGTGTTCAAATCTCCACGTTTCGGCGCCATTGCAGGGTGTATGGTCACCGATGGCGCGGTGCATCGAAACAAGCCGATACGAGTTTTGCGTGACAATACCGTCATCTACGAAGGCGAACTTGAGTCGTTGAGGCGCTTCAAGGATGACGTCAATGATGTTCGCAGTGGGACTGAATGTGGCATCGGTGTGCGTAATTATAATGACGTTCGACCTGGCGATCAGATCGAGGTCTATGAGGCTAAAGAGGTTGCCCGATCGCTGTAATGGCGCGAGGCAAATATGTTAGCCATGTCCAGGGACCTTAAAGTTGCCGATTTCATACGTGATGAGGTTGCGCGAATTATCCAAATGGAAATGCGAGACCCTCGCGTTGTCTTTGTGAGTGTCAATGACGTCAAGGTGAGCAAAGATTTATCGTTTGCAGACATCTACGTCTCGTCTCTACAAGCAACAGAGGTGAACGACCAACGAGAACTGATAGAAGTGCTCAACAAGGCAGCTGGCTTTTTTCGCTCAACCTTGGCAAAACGCCACAGTATGCGAACCACGCCAAAACCAAGGTTTCACTATGACGCTTTGGTCGAAAGTGGTCCAAAACTCGAAGCATTAATTGCGCACGCGGTGGCGAGCAATCAAGGTCTCGAAAATGACGCAGGCGAAGATTCGGCAGAGGCCTCGCTAAACGCCGAGACAGAGGTTACGGGTGTAGAAGGTGATCATGGCCAGACGTAGGCGTGGTCGGCCGGTTAACGGCATGCTGATAGTCGACAAGCCTCAGGGAATTTCTTCCAATGATGTTGTGCAGAAAGCGAAGCGGCTGTTTGGCGCTCAGAAGGTTGGGCACACCGGTAGTCTGGACCCACTAGCAACGGGCGTATTGCCATTGTGCTTTGGTGAGGCCACGAAGTTCTCTCAGTTCCTTCTGTCGTCGGATAAGAAGTACTGGGTAAGGATAAAGCTAGGTGTAGCCACTGATACGGGTGATGCAGATGGTGAAGTGATTGCTCGAAGTGAAGCTTCACACGTGACTGCCGTAGACGTGGAAGGAACGTTGAATAGCTTTCGTGGCGACATAGAGCAGATACCCTCTATGTTTTCGGCCTTGAAACACAATGGCCAACCGCTGTATAAGCTTGCGCGCCAAGGCATCGAAGTGCCGCGCGAGGCGCGTTGTGTACATATTTTTAGCAATGAACTGGTCGGGTTTGATGATTGTCAATTCGAACTCAATATCCATTGCAGCAAGGGTACCTACGTTCGGACGATTGCAGAAGAAATCGGCAAAGCTCTGAATGTCGGTGCTCATGTCACTGCATTACGTCGTGTTAGTGCGGGGCCCTTCGACGAAGACGATCTTGTTTCGCTCGATAGACTGGAAACGGAGCGGGAGAATGGTTCGTTGGATAAGTTTTTAATGCCTACTGCCAGTGCGGTAGGCCAGTGGCCAAAGGTGAGACTGACGGATGCGACCTCGTTCTACTTGAAACAAGGTCAGCCGGTTCTAGTCCCCCATGCCCCCAGTGGTGGATGGGTACGGCTCTGTGAACTGAACGGTCAGGAAGAAAGCTTCCTGGGTGTTGGTGAGGTACTGGATGATGGGCGAATTGCGCCCAGACGATTGGTGGTGGGTTAGGTAACCCGTCGTACATATAGGAGCGAAGTGACTGTAAATATGCGCGGTTGGCTTCGAGAATAAAAGTTAACGCATATTAAAGGAGAACTAAACGATGGCATTAAACGCCGAAACTAAAGCAGAGATTGTTAAGGAATATCAAACGGAAGAGGGCGACACAGGGTCGCCGGAAGTACAGGTGGCACTGCTAACGCATAACATCAATTCGTTGCAGGGCCATTTTAGTGACCACCGCAAGGACCACCATTCGCGTCGCGGATTGATCCGTATGGTGAATCAACGTAGAAAATTGTTGGATTATTTAAAGAGTAAAGATGCCGCGCGCTACACCACATTGATCAAGCGGCTAGAACTGAGACGTTAGTAGCGTATAGAAAACGGAGATATAAATTTGAGCCCTATAGTTAAGAAATTTCAATTTGGTGACCAAGAAGTTGTCCTCGAGACGAATCGAATCGCCAAACAAGCAACCGGTTCGGTTGTCGT
>JAQWQN010000036.1 GCA_029244465.1 Pseudomonadales bacterium | reverse complement strand
AAGAGGGGGTTTTCGAAGGTGCCGTGAGGAGGCCACGGCGCAGTCATCTATAAGTAGAGTGTAGAGGTTTGATGCAAAGGGTCAAGCGACTTTTGAGTAAATAGTACTCAGTTAGTATGCCTAATTGTTGAGGCTGTATTGAGTAATTTGATCGTAGACCGCGACCGAAAGGGCTCGATCGTGGTCCAACCCGTCACTGGCGCTAGATATTGCTGTCTAGAAACGCTTGTAATTGTGACTTAGAAAGTGCGCCTACCTTGGTTGCCTCTACTTCACCGTTTTTGAACAACATCAGGGTTGGGATACCGCGGATGCCGTATTTTGGTGGCGTACCTTGATTGGCGTCGATGTCGATTTTGCACACCTTGATACGATCAGAATACTCGCTTGCGATCTCATCGAGAATTGGCGCAATCATCTTGCATGGTCCGCACCATTCTGCCCAGTAGTCGACCAAGACGGGCTTATCGGCGCCGAGAACGTCTGTATCGAAGGCGTCATCGGATGTATGAACGATGGATTCGCTCATTTAGAATCTCCCAAAAAATATTACAAGGCAGTGTAGCACTATGGCGTTGTGGCCACCTAATAGATAGCTACGAAAAGTTGCGGAAACGCACATTGACTATCGATTGTGCAAAAAGTCCCAGACCGCTTGATGCGAAACAAGCATCAATCATCTGGGGTAAAGGTTAGATACACTGAGGGTCTTTGGCAGGCCAAAGATTCTGCAACGGACGATCAAGGAGAAAGATTTGGCGCGAGCAGCAGATGAACGAATAGATGCAGGGCTGATTGCAGCGATTGATCTAGGCTCTAACAGTTTTCATCTACTTTTGGCGGTGCCAGGCGACGGTAGTTTTCATGTGGTGGAAACGCTCAAAGAGAAAGTTCAGTTGCTTGCGGGTAGTCATAACGGCGAAATTCACGACGCGGCGTTTGAACGCGCACGAGACTGCTTGCGTCGTTTTCGGCAGCGCCTTGCTGCGGTATCACCAGAACGCACCTTTGTCCGCGGCACTTACGCTCTTCGCCAGGCGGTTAATGCAGACAAATTTGTCGCCGAGCTGTGTGATTGGTTTGGTCCGCAAGTCGAGGTCATTTCTGGCGACCAGGAAGCCAGTCTGATCTATCAGGCCGTGTCCCGTGGTTTGGCGTTCGATGCAAATAAGATGATCGTCGATATCGGCGGTGGCAGTACTGAACTTGCTCGAGGAAATGGCGTCGACGTAACGGTCTGTGCATCGGTCAGCGTCGGTTGCGTCGCACTTTCCGACAAATACTTCAACTCAGATCATCGACAAACGGAATCTTTTCGTTTGGCCAAGCGTGACGTCGTGCTGGCAATGACGTCTTTGCAGGGCAGCCATCCGGAGCTTTGGAGCGAGCGGGGAGTGGTCGTCGGGACTAGTGGGACCATCGAATCTGTACAGACCGTGCTCAAAGCCAACGGCTGGATTTGGGATGCGATTACAAAAGACGGTCTCGCTCGGCTTGAGCGGGCAATTGTGGAGGAGCATTGGTTTGTAGAAGGTGGATTGCCGGGGTTGTCCCCAGACCGGGTGGATATATTCGCTGCAGGCGCGGCAATCTTATGTGGGGTGTTTGAAGCGCTCGAGATCGATGAAATGGCCTATGGTGATGTGTCGCTGCAGCATGGGATCATGTTCGATGCCCTGGATCAGAGAGCGCCTGGTGAGCGTATTGCTGTCGATTTGGCGCAAAACAGCATTGATAATTTGCAGGCCATATTCGAAATTGACGTCGCGCAAGCGAGGCGAGTGAGACACCAATGCGAGTCTCTCTACGCGAAAACGACAGGGGTGCAACAAGCGACGGATAGTTGGGCAAGTGATGAAGAGTCTCGCCAGATCCTGAGTTGGTCTGCTCAGCTACACGAGATCGGACGTAGGATTAACAGTGCCCACTACCATCGTCACGGCGCCTATGTGGTGAAACACAGCCACTTGCCTGGTTTGAGTAAGGTGACGCAGGAGACGCTGAGTTTGCTCATCCGCGGACACAGGCGAAGCTTACCAAGACTCGCCTTCCAAGCGTTTGAACCCGCGGTGGCGGCTCGTCTAACACGCTTGCTTAGCTTACTAAGAATCGCCGTGATTCTTGAGCGGAGCCACAGTGATCTTGATTCCCCAGTCTACCAAGTCGCCTGTGACAGTGGCTCAATTCATTTGGAGTTTTCGTTCGGGTGGTTGGTTAACCACCCCCTGTCAACAAGTGAGCTCGCAGTAGAGGCCACGCAACTGAGAGCCATTGGTCTAAAACTGACCTATTGTGATGCAGCGTCGCCGCAAGAGGAGGGCGTGTCGCCTTTGCGTCTTAGTCTGAATTAGCTAGGGCGAAAGCTTTGGCGAAATACGTCAGCACACCGTCCGCGCCGGCGCGTTTGAAACACAGCAGTGACTCTGCAATGACGCTTTCTGTCAACCAACCGTTCTGCATTGCAGCCTGATGCATCGCGTACTCTCCGCTGACTTGATAGGCGAATGTGGGCACGCCAAATTCATCTTTCACGCGCCGCACGACGTCGAGGTAAGGCATCCCTGGTTTCACCATCACCATGTCGGCACCTTCCGCAAGGTCGAGTTCAATTTCTTGCAGAGCCTCATCGCTGTTAGCCGGATCCATCTGGTAGGTGAACTTATTACCCGTACCCAGGTTTGAGCTAGACCCGACGGCGTCCCTGAAAGGGCCGTAGTAAGAAGAGGCATACTTTGCCGAGTACGCCATAATCTTTGCGTTGATATGACCACCGTCATCGAGGGTCGATCGGATGGCGCCTACTCGCCCGTCCATCATGTCAGAGGGTGCGATCACGTCAGCGCCTGCTGCCGCACAGATGAAGGCCTGCCGACAAAGGGCGTCGACCGTGATGTCGTTGGCGACGTAGCCCGCTTCGTCCAGGATGCCGTCTTGTCCGTGTGTTGTGTAAGGGTCTAGCGCAGCGTCCGTAATCACCCCAAGTTCTGGCACCCTCGCTTTGATGGCGGCTATGGCCGTAGGAACGAGACCATCAGGGTTGTAGGCTTCTGCGCCGTCGAGACTGCGAAGTCCAGGATCGATATTGGGGAACAGCGCGATAGCCGGGATGCCAAGCGCCGCGACGGCTTCCGCTTCGGCGGCCAGCTTATCGACGGTGTAGCGATGGATGCCCGGCATAGAGGTCACGTCGTTCACCGTATTGGTGCCCGGTATAACGAACATCGGGTAGATTAGATCTGAGGTAGTCACTTCGTTTTCGCGGACGAGGCGGCGCACAAAGTCATCGGTACGATTGCGGCGTAAACGGGTATTTGGATAACGGCGCATGTTAAGCCCTCATGGAATGATTGTTGGTGAGTTTTGACTAAGCTTCATAGGTTCTGCCGAGTTCTTTTTGAATGCGTTTTATTGTGCGCGCGAAGAGCTCGGGTTTATTGTGCATTTTTGACGTCAGGAGTGCACCGTACAGGCTGGATAAAAGTTGCTGCGCCTCGCGGTTAGCGCGCTTAGGCTTGCACCCAAGTTGCTCGTAGATCGCGGCTAGGCTGTGTTGCCAATCATTGAACTGTGAGGATATTGCTTCTTTCAACGGACCAATTTCTTCGTGTGCGGTTAGGTGGCGACCTAAGATGCTCAGAATGCAGTCAGAGTGCCCGCCTTGTACGTAGTTAGAAAAACCAGAGACAAACAGCACAATGCCTTCGCGCGGCGGCTGAGTTTGTAACGGGTTGAAAGCCTGATTTTGCAAATCCGCGATGGCATGGTGGACCAGTGCTGCAGCCATCTCTACCTTGCCCCCAGGGTAGTGGTGGTAGAGGGAAGCTTTGGAAAGGCCTGCTGCGTTCGCCAAATGCACAAGTGTGGCGCCGTCGTAACCGCGCTCGAGAAACACGTCTAATATGCGGGGTACTAAGTCTGACTTCAGCGCAGGCATACCCCATCATAGTCAAACCGAACGATCGGTCTAGTAATTATTGATCTGATTCGTTGGTCATCATTCGCACGTCACGCACACACAAGGTGCAAATGGTAGGCACGATTACGGTCGCGATAGCAACGGTTAACGTGGTCTGCGCACCGTACAGCTCATAACAAATCCCACCGATGACGATACCCAAGGGGGCCAAGACAACCGAGCCGAGATGGTCGTATGCGCTGACCCGAGAGAGCATCTGTGTTGGTACCTTTAATTGTAGGGTGGTGTGCCAGAGGACGGCGAATATTTGGCCGGCTAAACCACTGAAAATAGCGGAGCAGACGATGAGGTACAGCGGCGCGGACAAATAGAGCGCGATCGAGACTGCAGAAAAAGTGAACACAAGGAGTGTCGCGAGCCGCATTGGAAAACGCGGGCGTAGACGCATTGCCACCAGTCCACCGACCAGAGTCCCGACACCAAAACCGGAAGCGATGTACCCCCAATCTTGAGCACCGCGCATTGTGTTTTTGGCAATTGCTGGGCCGATCAAGCCAAAAACAGCTTCCGTCGCGGCGACGATTAGAGAGAATTGCAGGACGATAACCCACAACCAGGTATGGGAGGTGAACTCGTGCCACCCTAATTTGAGATCCGCAAGCATTGAGGCAGTTGGCGTCGCTGTTTGTGGGGCGGGTTTGACGGTGAATATCAGGATAGCCGAAACGCCGAAGGTCAAAGCATCGATCAAAAGCGTATAGCCTGCACCCACTGTTGCCACCAGGATGCCGCCCAAAGCAGCGCCGCCAGCTATCGCCCCGTTACGCGCTGTGCCTAGGATCGCGTTGGTATACTGTAATTCGTCGGGACTCACTAGCTGGACGATGAACCCCATGAGTGCCGGCATATGAAAGGCGATCGAGATACCGTTCAGTAACATGAACAGGGTGAGTAACGGAATGGTCGCGTGACCGGAAAGGAACAGCCAAGCGAGGCACAGTTGGGCGACCATCGAAAGGCTGTCGGCGATATAGATCACCTTGTGTCGTGAGGTGCGGTCCGCAACAGCACCGCCAATTAATAAAACGACGATAGAGGCTAAAGTGGGCGCTGCAATTACGATCGATGCATCGGCAGTGGAGCCAGTTAGATCTAGGACGCCAAAAGCCATGGCAATTGGCGCCATAGCGGTACCGGTATAGGTGACCAAGTAGGCGACAAACATCTTGGCAACATTGGGCCTGGCCATTAACTTGAGGCCGCCAGAAATTGTTGCCTCGCGTGATGCTACGATATAGCTTCTTCCAAGGTCTGGGTCGCGCTCAACCACTCTTCTTCTGTTTGCTCGAGATGTTTGCGGAGTTGGCCTGTTTCTTTTAATAGCTTGTCGAGCGCATCTTTGTCTAGACTCTCGTAGGTTGCCTTGTCTGCCAAGCGATGCTCTATATCAGCAAGTTTCGCCCCGCTTTTCTCCATGCTCCGTTCTAGGTGGGTTACCTTTTTTCGCAGCGCCTGCTCTGCAGCCCGCTTTTTTGCGCGGGCCTGACGATCGCTTTTTTTGGAATGCGAGGTTTTCTTGCTTGAGCCAGGCACAATGCGCTCGAGGTCAGCATAGTCGTCGAGATCACCTTGAAACGAGGTTAGTGCGCCGGCTCGCAATAGCCAAAAATCGTCGACGGTTTTTTCAAGCAGAGATCGGTCGTGTGACACGATAACGACTGCCCCTTCATAGCCTTGGAGTGCCATTGCCAGCGCGTCACGCATATCCAAATCAAGGTGGTTTGTCGGTTCGTCCAGGATCAACATGGCAGGTCTATGGAGGGCGATCTTGGCTAGCACGAGGCGGGCTTTCTCGCCACCCGACAGCGTACTGATGGGCCTGACTGTCATGTCTGCCGTGAAGCCCCAGCCGCCGAGAAAGTCGCGCGCCTGTTGCTCCGACCATGCAGAGTTTTCCTCAGTGATGGCGCGTAGAGCTGTTTGATTGGAATCGAGAGACTCGAGCTGATGCTGGGCAAAGTAGCCGACCGCACAATGCAGCCCTAGATGCAGCTCTCCTGAAAGTGGCTCGAGATCCCCGACGAGAGCTTTAAGCAGGGTAGATTTGCCCGCGCCATTGTGTCCAAGAACGCCGATTCTAGCCCCAGGCAGCAGGGTTTGACTGAGCTCTTTAATAACGACAGTGTCGTCGTAGCCAAGCGCTAAATCCCTGAATGACAGCAACGGGTTGGAGACTTTCTCCGGATCTTGAAATTGTACTCGATAGGGTGAATCAACGTGTACGGAGACAGTAAATTGTAGACGTTCCAGAGCCTTGATACGGCTCTGAACCTGCTTTGCTTTGCTTGCCTTTGCTCTGAAGCGATCAACAAACTTCTGAATATGAGCAGCTTGCGCTGCTTGTTTGGTGGCGATTGCCTGCTCCTGCTCGAGTTGTTCTGCGCGCTGTCGCTCACAGGATGAGTAATTACCCGAATACAAGCGCCCAGTCTTACCTGACAGATACAAGGTGTGATCGGTGGAGGCATCTAGAAATGCACGGTCGTGCGCGATGATTAGAACGGTGCCCTCAAACCTGCGCAGCCAACCTTCGAGCCACATGATGGTTTCAAGATCGAGGTGATTGGTTGGCTCATCGAGAAGCAGCAGGTCACAAGGACGCATCAATGCCTGGGCGAGGTTTAGTCGTATGCGCCAACCCCCGGAAAAGTCTGAGTAGGGCTTCTCGAAGTCTTCCCCGGAAAACCCTAACCCATGTAGAATTTCTCCGGCGAGGGCGTGTGCCTCGTATCCGCCAAGGTCGTGGTATTCGCTATGTAGCGTAGCGAGTTTGTGTTCGTTTTGTTCCGTGGCAATGCTACGTTCGACCCGCCTTAGCGCTTTGTGACCATCGATGACGTATTCCAAAGCGGCTCGATCAGTCACTTCAGCTTCCTGCTCCATATACCCAATCGTCCAACCGGTTGGATAGGTAAGGTCGCCAACGTCGGAGTTTAGTTGCCCCAGGATGAGCTCGAAAAGCGTTGATTTACCAACGCCGTTACGGCCAGCGACGGCCACACGTTGGCCGGGGTGGACAACAAAACTGAGATTTTCAAAAAGCAGTTCGTCACCGCGTTTGAACTGCAGAGTCTCCGAACGCAACATGAATGTTTCCAATGGGCTCCACGGAGTGAAGCTCTAATTTAAATCTAAATGTGAATGTGATACAGGTGCATGCCACCCAAAGACGAAGTCTACTTTACGTAGTTGGCAGTGCGGTTTAGGCAGACGTTGCCGAGATTGACGTAGGTTTTCGATCTGCAGCTTTGGGCGCCTTGCGTACCAGAGCCTGGGGCTGGAGGTGCTCGTCGATCCACGCAATCAACTTTTTCCACTGTGCCGTTTCTTTCCGAGCAGCGCGACAATCAACCATGTCGACAACACCTTGACCGAGTTCTGCGGCGTCGGTATAGACCGGAGAGTCTCGAAATTGTGCAACGGCGGGGACATCCAGGCAGTCTAAAAAGTTCATGAGTTTGTCATGCGTCTGAGTGTTTGGCTGAATTCTGTTGGCGATGACTCCGACAGGTCTTGGTGCTGCGCGAAAGAGTGGATGCGTGAGCAGATCTGTGATGAATTGTCCGCCCGCGCGTATGTCGATCGACGATGGCAAGATAGGTACGAGAATGATGTCGGTTTGGCGCAGCAGACTGTCTAGATCGTGGCCGCGCGCATTGCTGTGACCATCGATCACGATCATTTCAGTGTCCGATGGTAGGCGATCATGGAAGGCCTTGGTTTGGTACATGCCAGGGCGTTGGTGCTTTGCCACGATTTCGACGTGAGGTAACTCTGCGCTTCTTTGGCTGGCCCAATACGTGCTGCTACCTTGTGGGTCATTATCCAGCAGCGCGACGTTCGTGCCTGAACAGGCAAAGGCTACCGCCAAATTAGTTGCGATCGTGGTTTTACCGCATCCACCTTTGCCATTGATGACGAGGATTCGGCGTGTCGGTGATTCCATAATGTCGTTCCGCCCAGTGCTTCCCATTTACAATCAGAGGGTGAACACAAACCGTGACTATGATTGTCTTGCGTGTGTCGTCAGTCATATCTGCAAACGCCCACGTTGACTGATGATGCCCCAGCCTTTAAAAATGCGTTTGTATCGCGCTTTTCTTTTTCTTGTCGCGCGTTAAATGTCTCACCCTAGGTCTGATAATATTACGGCCTGTGGATAACTATACAAGTTATTTTTTTCAATCACACTATTCACTTACAGTCTGTTTGTGATGACATTTTTAGGTATTTGCTTGAATTATTGTGCAACAAAATGTCTAGAAGCCGAGGGTGACGAGACAGGGCGAGTTTAGGTGCTGGGCAGCGGATGTTGAACCGTCGCCTCCCGAGCAGTTAATTGTTGACTGATCGTAATGGCAAACAGAGCGACAAAGCGCCTTGCGCGGTATTGCCTGCGTTGCCACGTTGAGAGCCTTTCCTATTCCAGGCTCTTTCCGGGTTAGCCTGGTGATTTAGAGAACCAACAACGACTCTACTCGCCTGGTTTGAGCGTCGACTTTCCGAGCGTTAGTGGTGCCGGAATGTCGCGGCTGCGTTTCCCTTAATAGCTTCTTTAACCGGCATAAGGAAAACAGAGCACTCGATCTAAGCAGCAGGCTTTGTCAGCGTTTTAGCCCTGATTTGAGCTGTAAAGTTGCCAGTACGGCAAGCACGATAAAGCCAACGAGCGCCCACCCTGGTAGCGCCACGCCGATGAAAGACCAGGCGGTCTTGGCACAGTCACCGGTACCTTGTGTCATCGCGACCAAGACATCCCCGAGCGGAAAAACGTCGAGCATGTATTGCAAGTCGGGACCACACGCCGGGACTTGCTCTTCTGGGAGGCTTTGTAACCAGAGTTGTCGGATTGAAAAATAACCGCCAGTCGATGCGCAAACTAAACTCACTAACGGGTAGATACCTAAGCGGGGCTTGTGGAGCAGCGAGACATAGGCGGTCATTGCGGCCAGCGCGAACCAAACTCTCTGCATCATGCACAGTGGACATGGCGCGAGGCCACGTATGAATTCGAAGTAAAGCGCGCCGGTCAGGAGTGCGCCGGAAACGAAGCAGATCAGCAGTGCCCACATCTGGGCTGTATTAAAGGATTGTGTTGTCATGAAATTTGTAATACCAGTTTGCCAAGGGCGCGGCGCTGTTCTAGACAGTTCAGTGCATCAGCGTACTCATCGAATGCAAAGCTCTGTCCAACTAGCGGGTTTAATTGCCCAGATTGTACGAAATCCATAATTTCGCGAAAATTTTGTTCATTCTCGACCGCAAAGCGGCCTGCAAATGCGCCGTAAAAGACACCAATCACCTGGCAGCTTTTTAGGAGTACGAGGTTTGTTGGGAGCTTGGGGATATCTCCGCCAACGAAACCGACCACAAGCACGCGCCCGTACCAGTTGATACATCGCATGCATTGGTCGAACAAAGGTCCGCCTACCGGATCATAGATGACATCTGCCCCGGCCCCGTTTGTTAGCGCTTTGACCTTCTCCTTTAGTTGACCGTCAGAATAGTTAATGCATTCATCGGCACCAGCCTGCTTAGCGACAGCGAGCTTTTCGTTGGTACTTGCAGCAGCAATGACGCGGGCTCCCATGGCTTTGCCGAGTTCGACTGCCGCCAAGCCGACGCCACCAGCGGCGCCAAGTACGAGTAGATTTTCGCCCGCTTTAAGGTCGGCCCGTTGTTTGAGCGCATAGTAGGACGTGCCGTAGGTTGTCGTCATGCCAGCAGCCTGGGCGAAGCTCAAATTGCCAGGTTTTGCGCGCAGCGACTTTGCGTTTAGGGCGACTTTTTCAGCAAACCCGCCATGACCGCATCCGGCAAAGACCTCGTCGCCGACCTGCCAATTCTCGACGCTATCTCCAAGCGCGCTAATGACTCCTGAAATTTCGCCGCCAGGCGCGAAGGGCAAATCAGGTTGGGACTGATACTTGCCTTGGACCATGAGTACATCTGGGAAATTGAGTGCGCTCGCACGTATATCAATGACAACTTCCTGAGCAGTGGGCCTCGGATCAGGAACTTCTTCGACGGTCAGGCTTTCAGGTGGTCCATGGCTTCTGCAGAGGATGGTGCGCAATTTCGATTGATCCCGGTGGTTTTTTTGGGAAGCGCTAGATTACTGGAGCGAATGCCAGCGTCAACTGTCCTTATGGGGCATAAGTGGATTGAACAACCCCGAGGGTAGGGTGCACATTGCCAAAATGACGATGATTGCGCTGATACCGGGCCTGTCTTCAGGGTGAGTGGCCTTTGCGGAGGGGGCGGCGTCGGCTCTAGCAAACTATTTCATTCGATTCTTAGAACGTGAGCAAATGTGTCTAACCAACTTTGGCGTTTGGGACAGTGAGGATTGAAACTACGTCAAGGGCAGACCTGACCGTGTTCGGACACTGCAAATAAGCTGCGTATACGGGGCAGACTTATCGGCGTTTTTAAACGAGTTTAAAAACGCCGATTGGCGGGACAAGACGATTTGCCCCGTTCTTTCGCCTCTGGACAAGAAACTATTAAGGCGGACGCTGTAGGGGATAAGCCGGAAAAGCTAAGAGATGCGACAGCATGGAGCTTATGGAAGAACTGATCTTCGCGAATGCTATCGTGCGGCGATAGCCTCGAAGGCATTCCAGTCTGTAAATGCGGTGCGTAAGTCTGGATAAAGCTGCTTTAATAGCTCGTCTGTATCACCGATCCGCTCAGCGCAATGGGAGACCACGTGTGCCAGATCCAAATCCCTTTGCAAGCGCCGTACAACAGATCGCAGGCCCTGTTCGATGTGATGCC
>JAQWQN010000033.1 GCA_029244465.1 Pseudomonadales bacterium | reverse complement strand
CATACTACTGCTTTCTGCTCCCAGATCATCCTTGCTCAAAGGCGCCACGAACGTACCAGTCGCCACCTTTGAACCTAGGGCGGTTCTTGAACTCATTCAACAGGAACGCATCGCCATCTTTCCCGGGCCGCCTGCGATCTTTCAATCGCTACTCAATGAACCCGACCTAGACTCGTACGACCTGTCATCGCTGAAGGGCTGCTTGACCGGCGCCGCCACCATTCCGGTGGAGATGGTCGTCGCTATGAAGGAACGGCTGGGGTTTACCACCATCATCACCGCCTACGGGATGACAGAAACGTCCGGCCTGGCCGCCTACTGTCGGGCAGACGATCCTCCCACAACCATCGCCAAAACCTCAGGCCGGGCCGGGCCTGATATGGAGCTAGCGGTTGTCGACGACGAACTCAACGAAGTTCCGAGAGGCACTGAGGGCGAATTGCTCGTTCGTGGTTTTCAGGTCACGCCCGGCTATCTTGATGCGCCGCAGAAGACCGCTGAAACCATCACTGCAGAGGGCTGGCTCAAGACCGGGGACATCGCGATCATGGACAACCAGGGATATATCGATATCACCGACCGGAAAAAGGACATGTTCATCATGGGTGGGTTCAACGCCTACCCAGCCGAGATCGAACGAATGATGCTCGAGCACCCGGAAATTGGTCTAGTTGCGGTGATCGGCGTTCCCGACGAGCGAATGGGCGAGGTTGGGGCAGCCTACATCATCCCCGCTCATGGCACCTCGCCGACAGAGGCCGAGATCGTGGCATGGTGTCGGCAGCAGATGGCCAACTACAAAGTGCCGAGATTCATTCGATTTGTAGACACGTTACCCATGACGGCCTCAGGCAAGGTACAAAAGCCAGAGTTGCGGAAAACCTGGCCCCACTAGCCGAGGCCATCGTGAAGTCGCCAGGACATTCGATTTTAGAAGAGGCACCGGTACCGTTTTGATCTGTTCGTCCTTGCCAACGATGTCAGGAAGAAATCGACAAATCTCTATCCCCCAGAACAGGAATTTTCGTCCGGCCAACCCAGTATCGGAAAAACGTGAATGGCTACTATTTTTGTGCCAGAGTGCAGACGCGTCGTTCGTCGCCGCTAAATTTTGCCCGGTCTTTTATGGATAAAGCCTGCCGTCTGAAGCGGACCAATTAACAAGGGAATCAACTATGAGCGACATCACTCTCAGTAGCAGCGATGAAATGAACAACATACTGGAACTGCAGAAAAGAGCGCAACTTAGAGCAGGGGCCGTCTCCGCGCAGGTACGGATCGACCGCTTGCGCCGAGCTATCGGTGTACTTGAAAGCAATTCAATCCAGTTCTGCGAGGCGATGTCTGAAGATTTTGGTAACCGCAGTATCCAGCAATCAAAGATGACCGACATCGACGCCGCCATCGCCCCGCTCAAGCACGCGATCAAACATCTGCACAACTGGATGAAACCAGAAAAAAGAGCAACGACATTTCCCTTTAATCTGCTTGGCGGTAGAAGCCACATCGAATATCAGCCCCTGGGCGTGGTCGGTTGCATTAGTCCTTGGAACTTTCCTGTGCAATTGACATTCGCCCCCCTCGCTGGTGTCTTCGCAGCAGGCAATCGAACCATGATTAAGCCATCCGAGTTCACTCCGATCACATCAGACCTGATAAAAACGACATTGGAGGGCGTCTTTGACCGAGACGAACTCGCGGTTTTCACAGGCGGAGCACAGGTCGGCAGCAGCTTCAGCAGTCTACCCTTTGATCATCTCTTATTTACCGGCGCGACCGCTGTCGCTCGTCACGTGATGCGTTCTGCCGCCGAAAACCTGGTACCGGTAACGTTGGAACTGGGTGGCAAGTCGCCTGTTATCGTCGGCCGGAGTGCCGATATTACCCTCGCCGCAAGAAATGTGATGACCGGTAAAACGATGAATGCAGGACAGATCTGTCTGGCGCCGGACTATGTCATGCTTCCAGAAGAAAGCAGAGAAGAATTCGTTGCGGCCGCGCAGGCGACCATCGCTGATATGTACCCGCATATCAAAGATAACCCGGATTACACATCAGTCGTTAATAGACGCCATTTCGATCGCTTAAGTGATTATGTCAGTGACGCTGAACAAAAAGGCGCGCAAGTGATCAAAATCAACCCGGCAGCAGAAGATTTCTCACAACAGGAACATCATAAAATCCCACCTACCCTTATCATTGACCCCACAGACGACATGTTGGTCATGCAGGAAGAGATTTTCGGACCAATCCTACCGATCAAATCTTACCAAGAAGTTAATGAGACTATTGATTACGTCAATAGCCATGAGCGCCCCTTAGGGCTTTATTATTTTGGTAAAGACCGCCGCGAAGAAACGGGTGTTTTGGAAAAAACCACTTCAGGTGGGGTCACCGTCAACGACGTCATCATGCATATCGCACAGGAAAACCTACCTTTTGGGGGTGTTGGTCCAAGTGGTATGGGTTCGTATCATGGTATCGATGGATTCAAAACGTTCAGCCACACTAAATCCGTCTATCGCCAGTCACGCATCGTCTCAAAACTGGTCGCGAAAATGGGTCCTCCCTACAAAAAAGCTGGTTGAACGATAGGGCGCAAGCGCTCGATGCGCTCGGCTCTCCGCGTTAGCTTGGTTGGACCAACTAAGACTTACGAAAACACGGGTGAAGGAGAAACAAATATGCACGAAGCCAACCTGACACGCTTCGGTCCGAACGTATTTGTGGGCGAACGAGGTTCGCCCACGACACAAACCGCTTGCTTTAAGGCCATCAACGGCCCGGCGAAGTTAATTGTTAACGGCAGTGACATTGACAGCGCAGAGATCAAGATTAATGGCATCAGTGTCATTGCTCAGCAAAACACTGAGGATCTGGCCCTCGACTTGGCAGTAGACCTGCAAAATGAAAACACTATCAAGATCAGTGTCTCTGGCACTATGAGTGTGCGCATCACACAAGTTGCACAGGCAGAGCTTGGCCTGTTGAGGCAAGGCTACTTCGGCCTTAACACCAGCAATTTGGCACAGCAACGCGCCTTTTATGAGACGTTAGGTTTTACCGGAGAGATCTACCCGGCGGGACCAGAGACAAGCACTACGTTTGCGCAAGCGCTCGGATTCCCCGATAACTACCTGATCCATGTCTCCTTACATAGCCTAGAAAATCCGCCGACCCCCCCATTTGTCGACACAGTTCAATTCAGGGGAGATTCGTATCGCAAGGCACCCCCTTACGCCAATTTGAATCATATCGGTATGGCTTACGCTACCTACTCGACGCCTGACCTTGAAGGCGACTTCGCCTATCTTCAAGCAAAAGGAGTCGCGTTTCTTTCATCACCGACTACAGCGCCCAATGGTGAGCGGTTCGTATTCTTAACAGATCAAGACGGCACCTTTCTTAAACTAATAGAAACGGACGAAGGCGAACCATCGAGCCCTGGACCGAATTTGGTGCGGCTTGTTAACACGAATATGAACGTTTCTGATCTCGAGAGATCGCGTGAATTTTATCGACTGCTTGGTTTCACCGAATCTGAATCAAGCTCACAGGCTGGATCTGGCGAATTCTCGGCAGCGCACGGATTTGATCAACCAATTGAGTTTGAGGGCCTGGATATCAGGCTCGGTGAAGGGACGGACGGCGCCACGATCCAACTGCGACAATGGCAAAGTCCCTATGACGATGCGCCATCATATCCGCCACCCGTCAATCACCTCGGGATCGATCGAATCAATTTCTATGTCAAAGACCTGAGCGCAACGGTACGGGCGATGAATGCGCTTGGTTTTGAACAGTTAGGACCATTGGGTGGCAGTCGCGAAGTCAGTATCGTGTTCTTCTTTGACCCCGATGGTATTAAGGTTCAGTTTGCTGGACCGCTGACAGATTAGGGTTTGATACAGCACCGACGCCTTATCAGATAGCGGCGCGCTTATGACAGGCGGCCGCTTGCCTTAAACGCTCGCCAGGGTGTCTTGCAACTGAGTCTGCGCCGCTACCCAGTCTAGCGCCTAGCTCTCGACATCCAGCCAATAGCCGCCCGATTGCAGATGTTTGATGTGTCCGGCTGTGGGCGTAGCAAAATGAGTCCCAATGATGAGGATGTCTTGGTCCACGTACTTTTCCAATAGTCCCTCACGCGTAACTTGACCTTGTTCCTGGTCGTAGTCCGCAGAACTACACCAATCCGTACGCGTCATCTGTACCGGGTGGTGAATGCAGTCACCGGTAATGAGCGCTTCTTCCTCGCCGGATCTAATGTGCACACTAATGTGGCCCGGGGTGTGCCCAGGCGTCGGCTCAAGACATACTTCCGTGCAGACCTCGTAGGTTTCACTAACAAGATCAACGAGTCCAGCGTCGACAACGGGTCGCACAGAGTCTGCCAAAACGGGTCCGTAAACTTTCTCGTCTTCGTTCGCGTCCCAATAAGCCCACTCTTTTTCGGCCAGTAGATAGCGAGCATTAGGAAACGTTGGCACCCACTCACCATCGACCAGCATTGTGTTCCAGCCGACGTGGTCTACATGCAGGTGCGTACACATCACAGTATCGATACTTTCACGTGGATACCCGGCTGCCGCAATGTCGTCTAAGAAACTCGTCTGGAGGTGGCTCCAGCTCGGAATATTGCGCTCTTTATCATTACCGATACACGTATCAACCATGATACGTCGCTCACCGGTATCGATAATGAGCGCATGTATGCTCATGATGAGATTGCCATCAGCATCCATAAAATGCGGCGCCATCCAGTCGATGGGCTGGCAAGCCTCACGTGACGCATCGGGTAAAATGAACTTCGTGCCTCCCGCCACCTGCATTTCCACCACCCGTGTGACTTTGACGTCTCCAATCTGCCACTGATTCATAGCTCCCCCGATTATTTTGTTTATCTGCATCGATACTAAGTACGCTCGGTCACCGTGTACAGCCCCTGGATTCCTTACCACAGGGGTGAATTCTGGTAAGGTCGACACCTCTCTGCTAGAAGATTTTGGGGTGGAAAAATGGGAATCATGGACGTCGTTTCAACGCTCGCGCGGGTCCCAACGCTATTGCAGTTAAAAAAAGCCATGGCACCTAAGCCTGACGAAACGGCTGGCTCCTTTGCAGTCTGGGTCGAGGCCAATGCGGAGAATTTGGCGAGTCATCCGGCCATCGTATTCGAAGGTCGCGAGGTCACTTGGCTCGCGTTCAATGCGCTCGCCAACCGATATGCCCACTACCTAAAGTCTCGCGGCATTCAACGTGGCGATTGCGTCAGCGTGATGATGGACAATCGTATCGAATTCTTAGCGCTGGTCGTGGCAATTAACAAGATCGGCGCTATTGGCGGGCTGCTCAATAACAATCTGACGGGCCGCCAGCTGACGCACTGCATCGCTGTGATTCATTCAAAGCTCTGCATCTTTGGCGCAGAGGTAACTGACGCTATTGACGCTGTTCGCGGCGACCTCTCGCTAACAGAGGGAGAGGACTTTTTTGTCGTTCCAGATAACGACCTGGCACCCACTCTCAATTGGGCACAAAACTTCACCACGGTGACCGATGACCAGGAAACCTCAAATCCCGGCGACGCCACCGACAATACGATTGGTGAAACTGCACTTTATATCTTCACCTCCGGCACAACTGGATTACCTAAGGCCGCGCTCACATCGAACCGCCGCTATATCATGGGTGGCGGCCTCTCGGGACAAGCCGGGCTCAAACTGAAACCGAGCGATCGGATCTATCTCTGTCTACCCCTCTATCACGCGACGGGGCTAATGATTGGCGCCGGCGCGGCCTTTGCTACGGGCGCCAGCATGTTCATCCGTCGCCGGTTTTCCGCGAGCAAGTTTCTAGATGACGTAAGAACCCACCATTGCACCGGTTTCGTCTATATCGGAGAACTGTGTCGATACCTGACAAACACGGCCGCAAAATCTGATGATCACAAAAATCCCATCAGAGCGATGATTGGCAACGGCATGCGCCCGGACGTTTGGATAAATTTTAAAAATCGATTTGGGATCGACACCGTCTGCGAATTTTACGGTGCGTCAGAAGGCAACGTTTCATTCGCAAACTTGTTCAACAAGGACTGTACGGTGGGAATGACTAGCTCTATCGTCAGCCTTGTCAGTTACGATATTGACGAAGATGAAATTGTTCGAGACGCCGATGGTTTCTGCATACCGGTCGCTGACGGGGAACCGGGATTGATGCTTGGTAAGATCAGTGAAGAAGCTAAGTTCGATGGTTATACGGACAAAGAGGCTAGCGAAAAAAAGATAGTTCGGAATGCGTTCGAACAAGGTGATGCCTGGTTCAATTCAGGCGACCTCATGAAGACCGTCGATGTCGGCTATACCCTCAACTATCCGCACTATCAATTTGTCGATCGCGTGGGCGACACGTTTCGTTGGAAATCCGAAAACGTCTCGACCAATGAGGTCGGAGAAATCATTAACGGCTTCGACCAGGTTAAGTTTTGCAACGTCTATGGTGTTGAGTTGCCCGGCGTAGATGGGCGGGCGGGCATGGCCGCACTCACATTAAACGAAGATGCCGCAACCTTTGATATTGAGCGCTTCGCTGAGTTCGCGCGAAAGGAACTCGCGATATATGCGGTACCCGTCTTTATTCGTCTACAACCCGAAATCGATGTGACCGGAACCTTCAAGATGATCAAAGGGGACCTTCGTAAACAGGCTTACCACATCGATCAAATCGAAGACCCAGTTTTCGTTCTACTGCCCGGTGAGTCGTCCTATAAGCCACTATCTACCGAACTTCTCAAAATGATCCGCACGAGCCAGGCAGGGTTTTAGTCGAGATGGAACAACCACTCACAGACATCGGCTGGTTTGAATGCAAACCGGATGATCCAGAGATTGTACGACAGCGCGCTTATCTCGAGGCAAATAACGGCATCCAAGGCATTGAAATATTAACGGCCGGTGAGATCGAACGCGCCGTCAATCTGTTCCACCGAGATGGGTTTGTACTGGTCGAAAACATACTGAACGATGAACAAATTGATTTCTTAGCACGAGGTTGCAATGAAGTCATACGCCAAATCGTCGCTCTGGATGAGACGTACGCAGGCAACCGGGGTTCTCATCGGTACTCCTTTGGTGGCTCCAGCCTGACACGCAGCCAACTGCACCGACCGGAATGGCAAATGCTGCTTGAGCTAGACCCAGTACACGAATTTATCTCGGCATTCTTTGGCTCCAGTCACTACACACTGCGAGCGGCGAGCGGCGATTTCTGCTTACCCGGTGCGGTTGACTATCAGCGTCTCCATAGCGACACTCGAGACTGGATTGATGGCCAGCAGACGCCGTTTAGCGCCTTTCACGATCCGCTCGGAAAAGTCTCGATTCGCGATCTACCGGCGCCATACATTTGCGTTAATTTTCTGCCTCAGGCTGTGACGACACTAAATGGCCCTACCCGACAAATTCCAGGGACACAAAAATCGAGAACGCCCATACCCGCACTGAGCGAGGAACCGGAATGGATGAAGCTCTCAACAGTCTGTCCTGCACCAGCGGGTAGTGTCATGATCCGCGACGTGAGAGCATGGCATGGCGGGACGCCTAATTTATCCAACACGACCCGGGCTATCCCAAATCTGGAGTTTTATGCCCCCTGGTTTCAAGAGCCAACGGTACCTGGAATAACCTATCAGGATTACAAAAAACTCTCGCCACGCGCACAGGAACTCACCAGATATTCAGTCGCGGATTCAAGTGAAGCGCTCCTTACCGGTCCGACCCTACGTGCGCCTTAGGTTGCTAATAAGGACATAGACATGCGATACAGACGACTCGGAAAGTCTGCTCTACAGGTGAGTGAATTGTGCCTCGGTACAATGAACTTTGGGCCTCGAACCTCTACGGAAGACTCCTTCGAGATACTCAATGAGGCAGTTACCAACGGCATTAATTTTATCGACACGGCCAACCAGTACGGCGGTGAACTGGGTGTCGG
>JAQWQN010000016.1 GCA_029244465.1 Pseudomonadales bacterium | reverse complement strand
GGCTCCGGCAAGCGGCAAGACGAGCACTTGCGCATCCTCTCTGCCGCTATCGGATGGGTAGTAGTCTTTGCGAAGACCAATTTGGACAAACCCGAGAGAACCATAAAGCTTCAAGGCAATCTTATTGCTGGGGCGTACTTCTAAAAACAATTGTTCCGCACCGAGAAGTTTCGCACGCCGGACAACTTGGCGCACAAAGAGGCGGCCATAGCCCTTACCCTGAAGGTTTCTAAGCAAGCACACATTGAGTAGATGAGCCTCCCCTGCAGCGGCGCTGACAATCGCATGGCCGACAATTTCTTGTTCAATACACATCACCCGACAGTCATACCCAGATTTCAAACAATCTTGGAATATGCCCTTAGACCAAGGAAAGGCATACGACAGGAATTCGATATGAAGTACCTCATCAAGATCAGCATCGCTCATCTCGCGGAAGGTTATTTTCCCAGTATTTGCCATAATCGCTTTTTCTCATCAGCTTGATGCAGGGCCTCGGGCAGCACATCGATGTCAATCGAGAAAGTCAGATAGGGCGCCAATTCAGCAAGGAGCTTATCCGCCACCATGACCCATTTACAATCAGCAGGCGCGAACTTATCAATAAATGCCGCGATCGCACGATCTGGCGTGCCTGACGTCGACGTCAACTGTGGCCAGCGAAAATGACCATTGTCAATCTGACCCACAGCACCACGCGCTCGCCAGTCCATTGCAATCACAATATCTCGCAATAGGCGTTCATCATAGTTGCCAGACGGTGAGAGCAAGAGCATGCCACTATCACCTCGCCACCAGAAATACTCAATCGGTACTACCCCAATCTCAGCCGCTACCTGACCCTCGGTAGCTACGGCCAAACTGTCTTCACTTTGAGACGCCGCAGCAGCCGGCTTCAAAGCAAGGTCTTGATTCACCTCAGGAGATGACTGCACTGCTGCGTTGTCGGATGCAGCATCTTCAGATGCACCACTATCTCTTGCACTCGAAACAAATGGGACGCTATCAGGCGCATTTGTCGCATTTTTCGCATTATCACCCGCCACACGCGGATACCAAACCTGGATACCCATCGCAGCCAGCATTTTTCGGTTTCGACGAGATACGTACAAAGACCCTCCCTTTGATGGGGTATCAGTGCTAAAAGAGGTAAAATTCTAACGTAAAATCTTCATCACGGAATCAATATGCAATACACAACCGACGATGTCCGCATTACTGGCATGCAAGAGGTGATCGCGCCGGAGGAACTCATGGCAGATCTAGCCATTACGTCGGACATTTCAGCGCTCGTGTTCACCACGCGTCAACAAGTCGCAGACATTCTCCACCGCAGAGATAAGCGGCTCCTAGTGGTGGTCGGTCCCTGCTCCATTCACGATCCTGGCGCCGCAATGGATTATGCGCAGCGGCTCAAAGTTGCGGCTGAGGCACATAGAGAAAACCTACTCATTGTCATGCGCGTCTATTTTGAAAAGCCGCGCACCACAGTCGGCTGGAAAGGACTCATCAACGACCCGCATTTGAACAATACCTATGACATCAACAAAGGTCTCGCGACTGCAAGAAAATTATTATTAGATATCAATAGTTTAGGGCTGACTGCCGGCACGGAATATCTAGACCCAATATCACCTCAATACGTCGGCGATCTCGTCGCCTGGGGCGCTATAGGCGCGCGAACCACGGAAAGTCAGATTCATCGCCAACTTGCCTCTGGTCTGAGTTGCCCGATTGGGTTCAAAAACAGTACCGATGGTTCTATCCAAGTCGCCGTGGACGCGGTCAACTCATCCATCCATCCACACATCTTCCTGTCGGTGACAAAAACTGGCCACTCCGCTATCTTTTCAACATCAGGCAATCCTGATTGCCACATTATCTTGCGCGGTGGCAAAACCGGCACCAATTATGACGCAGATTCAATCGCATCGACTCAGATTGCGCTCGACAGTGGCGGCATAGAGGCAGGCATCATGGTTGACATGAGTCATGCCAATTCGGAGAAAGACCATAAGCGCCAGCTTGTCGTGTGTGAAGACCTTTGCACCCAAATTGTTCTGGGAGACCGAAATATCGTCGGGGTTATGATCGAGAGTAATCTGATCGAGGGGCGACAGAACATTTCCGATGATCTCGAGGCATTAACCTATGGTCAAAGCATAACCGATGCCTGTATCGACTGGCCGGATACCGAATCTGCTCTTGATCAATTGGCCACGGCTGTCGCAACGCGCAGCAACTAGCGCTTAACCCACCGAAAACCGACAAGGAAAAGAAAAAAAACGCTGTAGAGGACGACTTCCGCAAAGCCGTCTCTCGTTAGCCAGTAAAGATGGATCAGTGCGAAGGCGATCGCAGGGTAAACTAAGAGGTGTACGCGCTTCCAATTTCGGCGGAGTCGTCGCTGCCAGCCTAGGGTCGAAGTGACAGCCAGTGGGGTCAGGCATATTAACGCGACCAGACCGACTGTGATAAAGGTTCTCTTCACAAAGTCTTCTAACAGAGCCTCCCACTCGAACTCCAGAAAGAAAAAGAGATAGGCGGCTAGATGAAGTAGCGCGTATGCGAAGGCGTACAGCCCAGCCATGCGCCGTAACCGCCCAACCACGGGCTGTTGCATCAGTTTCTGTATTGGGCTGATCGCAAAGGCGAGAAGCAGAAAGCGAAGTGCCCAAACACCCAAAAAATGCACGATCGCCTCACCTGGATCTGCACCCAGCGCCGTTGTCGGCGCTTCGATTTCGATAGCGATTTGCCAAACAAGCCACGCGAGTGGCGTCGACAGAGCGGCGAAAAAAGCCGTTTTGGATAGGACAACCGTGAGATGCGTTTGCAACTTCCAGCGAATGCCTAATAGAACTTGGCGAGATCCATACCCTCGTAGAGTCCAGCAACCTCTTCGGCATAACCATTGAACGGCAGCGTCGGTCTTCGGTTCGGGTTGAACACGCTACTCGGTAGTCGCCGTTCACTGGCTTGACTCCACCTGGGGTGAGACACAGCGGGATTAACGTTGGCATAAAACCCATATTCATGCGGTGCCAAGACATTCCAGGAGTTTCTCGGCTGCTTCGAGGTAAAGTGTATGCCGACAATGGACTTCACGGACTTGAATCCATACTTCCATGGGACCATGAGGCGCCAAGGTGCGCCATTTTGATTCGGCAAATCTTTGCCATATACCCCCAAAGCCATGATCGCGAGCGGGTGATAGGCCTCATCGAGCCGTAACCCTTCGGTATACGGCCAATCGATACTTTGAAATACAGCCCTCTGCCCGCGCATTTCAGAAGGACGCACCAACGTCTTAAATTCAACGAACTTGGCGGAAGTTTTCGGCTCGAACTGTCGCAGAATATCTCTCAGCGCTACGCCGTTCCAGGGCACCACCATCGACCAGGCTTCGACACAGCGAAAGCGATAAATTCTTTCTTCAACATCCAGACCCTTAACAACATCCTCAAACGCGTACCTTCCGGTCTTGTTTGCTTCACCAGAGACCTTAACAGTCCACGGGTCAGTGTTCATTTCATGTGCGTACTGCACCGGGTCACCCTTACCCGTGCCGAACTCGTAGAAGTTGTTATAGCTTGTCACAACATTTTCCGGCGTCAGACTGTCATCAGGTTGTAGCCCCGCCTGAGCGCTACCGAGCAGACCAGCCCCCCATAATCCACTGCCAAGAATGGCTTGTTTTTTCAAAAATGATCTTCGATTGATAAATGCAGTTTCAGAAGTAAGTTCTGATGTTGGGATCTTAGCGGGCTTTTTTATTAACAAGGCAAAAGTTCCTAACGTTAGTTTGCGCAGTAGTAGCTGTTGGCTAGTTCGAGTCAGTTTTCGTCTCAGAGTTCCGTAGCTCCCAAAGGTATTTCACCGGGCCTGAAAGCGCGTAAGCACAAAACAGCACCAACAACACAGTTGGCGGGTGCAAGAGTAGGAGTGAAAATCCGAAGACGACAAAAACCAACGTAACGAACGGGACACGACCTTTCACGCCCAACAACTTAGGCGAGTAGTACTCAAAGTTCGATACCATTAGAAGAGCTGTGATCACCGTAACGACCCCCATTACCGCAGCAGCGACGATACCTGGCGCCCCGGCGCCTGAGTCAACCCAGACCCAAACACAGCACGCGATAATTGCCGCAGCTGACGGACTGGCAAGTCCGGTAAAACTAGTATTCTCGCCTTTCGTGTTGAAACGCGCGAGGCGTAAAGCAGCGCAGGCCATGTAGACGAACGTTGCGACCCAACCTATTTGACCCAGTGTGCTCAAACCCCAACTAAATGCAACTAAAGCGGGCGCAACGCCAAAAGCCACCATATCCGACAAGCTATCGTATTCAGCCCCGAAAGCACTTTCCGTTCTCGTCAGCCGGGCGACACGGCCATCAGCCGTATCGAGCGCCATCGCAACAAAGACGGCTAACGAGGCCGCGACATAGTCACCATTCATCGCTGCGATCATGGCGTAAAACCCGGCAAATAGAGCACCTGTCGTGATCAGATTCGGCAGTAGATAGATTCCGCGCTGGCGTATTCTTGCCCGTCGCTCTGATCTTTTTTGCGTAGGACTCGTACTCGCTTCGTCTTCAACGAACGCTTTAGCCAATCCGTCAGTGCTACCGTATTCGTCGTTTTCACCCGTCGCGCTGTCTGGAGACTGATCCCCGTCAACCGCAAAGAGTTTACGCTTTGGCGTACTGTCCTGCGGCTCATCCGTCATATCTGTCTCCAGCTATTGCCAACTACGAACTAGTTAATCTCCTTATCAACCAGTCTGTTTTCTTGTATCCAGGGCATCATACCACGTAGTTTTGCTCCCACTTCTTCGATTTGATGGCCCTGCGAGATACGCCGCCTCGCGCGAATACCCGGCGCCCCAGCTTGGTTCTCAGAAACAAACTCTTTCGCAAATTGTCCGTTTTGAATTTCTTCGAGGATGCGCTTCATCTCTTGCTTCGTTTCCTCGGTTACGATGCGAGGACCACGTGTCAAACCGCCGTACTCGGCTGTGTTTGATACCGAATACCACATGTTCGCAACACCACCTTCATAGAAAAGGTCCACGATCAGTTTGAGTTCGTGTAGACATTCAAAGTAGGCCATCTCAGGCGCGTAGCCGGCCTCTACGAGCGTTTCGAAACCAGCTTGCACAAGTGCCGCCGCACCCCCACAAAGCACAGTCTGCTCACCAAATAAATCGGTCTCAGTTTCTTCACGAAAGTTCGTTTCAATGATTCCTGCGCGACCGCCGCCATTTCCAGAAGCGTACGATAGTGCGATGTTCTTCGCGTGACCCGTCGCATCCTGTGCGATTGCGATCAAACTTGGCACGCCACCACCCGCAACGTAAGTTGAACGGACCGTATGCCCAGGTCCCTTCGGCGCGATCATAATTACATCCAAGTCGGTCCGCGGAACAATCAATTCGAAGTGGACATTGAAGCCGTGGGCAAACGCCATCGTGGCACCCTCTTTCATATTCGGCTCAAGGTCATCTCGATAAAGCGCCGGTTGCAACTCATCGGGCACGAGGATCATGACCAAATCAGCGCCCGTCACCGCTTCAGCGACTTCCTGAACTTGAAATCCCGCATTCTCAGCCTTGGGCCAAGATCCCGATCCAGCGCGAAGTCCAACAACGACCTCTTTTACCCCTGAATCGCGCAAGTTATTGGCGTGTGCGTGTCCTTGTGAACCGTAGCCCACGACGACGACTTTCATATTTTGAATCAGCGATAGATCAGCATCTTTGTCGTAGTAAACCTGCATTGTTCCCCCTTATAGAGATGAAGTAATTCGAAGTCAGAGCGCTAGCATGCGATTACCCCGGCCAATGCCGGAGACGCCACTGCGCACAACCTCGAGAATTGGAATTTTTCCTAACGCTCGTATAAATGCCTCAAGCTTATCCGATGGACCGACCAATTGAACGGTATAAGTGTCCTCAGTTACATCCACTATCTGCCCGCGAAAGATATCGGCAGTACGTTTCAGTTCTTGACGACTCGTTTCATCGGTGCGTACTTTCACGAGCATGAGTTCCCGCTCGAGATGATCTCCTTCACCGAGGTCCATCACTTTAACCACTTCTACCAATTTGTAGAGTTGCTTAATGATTTGTTCTGTTGTCCCGGAATCAGCAGCGGTCGTTATTGTGATTCGCGACAGGGTGGCATCTTCCGTTGGCGCAACGGTGAGAGACTCTATGTTGAAGTTCCGCTGCGAAAACAAACCCACAACCCTGGAAAGAGCACCGGCTTCATTTTCGATCAGAACGGCCAGGATTCTCCTCATCACTCTGCCTCTTGACGCGTGGACTTACTCAGCACCATGTCGCGCATAGAGCCACCCTTTATCGCCATGGGATAGACGTGTTCGTGCGGGTCAACCCAGACATCGATGAACACAAGTCGCTGGCGGAGCTTATCGCCGAAAGCCTCCGCCATCACAGGCTCTAATTCACTAGCATTGGTAACTTTAAAGCCAACGTGACCGAACGCTTCAACTAACGTTTTAAAATCAGGGAGGGAATCGCTATAGGTACTGTGGGAATGCCGACCACCGTACTGCATGTCTTGCCACTGCTTCACCATGCCCAAGGCTTGGTTATTGAGGTTCAAAATCTTAATCGGCAATCCATATTGTAAGCAGGTCGAAAGCTCCTGCATGTTCATCATAAAGCTACCTTCACCTGTCACACAGGCAACCGTGGCATCTGGGTAAGCCATCTGCACACCCATCGCGGCCGGCAGCCCGAACCCCATAGTGCCAAGCCCACCAGAGTTGATCCACCGCTTCGGCTCTGGAAAGTGGTAGTACTGGGCCGCAAACATTTGGTGCTGGCCAACATCTGAGGCAACGTACGCATCGCCATTGGTAACTTTATACAGCACCTGGATAGCCAACTGCGGCAGGATAGGTTGATCTGGGTTGGCTTCTAAACGGTGGTTGAGACCATGTTGACGACGCCACTCATTGATCTGTGACCACCAGCGTAAGCCGCGATCTTGAAACGCTAGCTTTTCGGATTTAGAGAGTGTCTCTAGGTGTGCTTCAGCATTTAAGACAAGCTCTTCGAGAACAAGTTTTGCGTTGCCTACTATCGGGATATCAACGCCAACAATTTTAGAAATAGAAGCCGGGTCAACGTCGACATGGACAATCGTGGCGTTCGGCGCGAATTTAGACGGGTCGTTGGTGACTCGGTCATCAAAGCGCGCACCGATCGCAAAAATTAGGTCCGTTTCATGCATAACCATATTCGCTTCATATGTACCATGCATACCTAACATGCCGATACAGAGGTCATCTTCTCCCGGGTACGCACCGAGTCCCATGAGCGTATTTGTTACTGGGCATCTCAGCATACGGACGAGCTTTCTGAGCGCATCGCTACCGTCTGCTTGCACCACACCGCCGCCAACATAGAGTACCGGGCGTTCAGCCGCGACCAACGCCTCTAACGCCTTGCGAATTTGTCTGCCATTTCCAGTAGTCGCGGGGGTATAACTTCGCAAGCGCACATCTGTTGGCCGAATATACGCGGCTAAGTCAGCGGGGTCGGTCGTATCTTTAGGGACATCGATAACTACGGGGCCAGGTCTCCCCGTGGTCGCAATATGAAACGCTTTGTGCACCACGTCCGGAATTTCCTTGGCTTCCTTGACCATGAAGCTGTGTTTCACCACAGGACGCGAGACCCCAACCATGTCTGTCTCTTGAAACGCGTCAGTACCAACCAACTCATTGGGCACCTGCCCGGAGATCACGACCATCGGAATACTGTCCATATAGGCCGTAGCAATGCCTGTAATGGCATTCGTTGCGCCTGGACCAGAGGTCACCAAAACGACCCCAGGCCGCCCCGTCGCACGGGCATACCCATCCGCCATGTGGGTCGCCGCCTGCTCGTGACGCACGAGAATATGTTCAACCTTTTGTTGTCGAAAAATCGCGTCGTATATATGTAACACAGCACCACCCGGGTAGCCGAACACGATGTCGACACCTTCGTCTTGAAGTGCGCGTATGAGCATGTCACCGCCCGACAACATGTCGGTCATTGGACGTCCCTCTGTATTGGTCTTTTAAAATTACATGAGTGCGTGTTGCCCTAATGCTTAAAAAAGGCTAACTCTTTGATTTATTAGCGTTTCCCTTACACAGGACAAAAACAAGGCGCGTATTCTTGTGATATCAGCACGCTATGTCAATCAAACTGAGAGCCAGGCAGCATTTTCTTGCCATCAAAAACCGGAGAAACGGCCCGTTATGCTATATTTCACGGCGTGCTTTTACCGGGCAAGCGTTTCATGGCTATACGAGTGACAAAGATAGTGACAATAGATCAGACAGTTTTTCAGGCAGCTTTTACGAGCAAGCTTCTTACAGTGCCTAAAATCATCTTCACGAGCGCTGTGACCGTCATGCTGATCACCCTGGCCACCTCACCAGTCGCGTTTGCAGACACCTACCGTTGGGTGGATGCTAGCGGTGTCGTCAATTATTCAGAGCGCAAACCTCGCGGCGTTCCTTCAGCTCAGATAACAGTGGTGTCGAGCCAGGTCACTCAGCCATCCAGCCCACAAAACTCAACCCCCATCGCCGAATCCACTGGTAACTCAAGAAGGGTCCGACCGCAATCTACTCGAAGCCTCGGTAGCGAATCTCTAAACCCTAGTCAGCAAGCCATGCTCGAAAAGCTTCAAGACGCCGAAGCACAGCGTCAAGCGCAAATTGAGCAAATCCGAATGGACAATTGCCAGCGATCACGACGGGTCCTAACGAATCTGTCCAACAGCGGTCGAATCAGAGTCACTGATGAAACTGGTGAGCAACAGGTACTCTCGGAGAGCGACCGTTCCCAGCGCATCAACGAGGCACAGCAAGGCGTCACGGCGAACTGCGACGCTTAAGTCGTTGCGCGCTCTATGGCGCCAGCCGGTCTAGAGCGGCTGGCGAACAATCAGTGTCACGAACCTGCCTTCAGGGCGTTGCTCATGTTGGCTTGCGCGGTGGGAAAAAAAGCTCTTTTGCTCGTAAACACAACAGCCCGATTCATCCACGCGATGCAACGCTAACGACTCAAGTTCCGCTTTTGCAATACCAGCTAGATCCAACATCCGATGACTCGCTTCCTTATGCGGATAGCAATGTTCCGCCGGGAATTTCCCCCAAACATCTTCGCCCACTTCATAGTGCTGTCGCGAGATAGCCGGACCCAACCAGGCGCATAGGTCACTGGCGGGCACCGGCAGAGATGAAACGAGTTTGGTCAGAATCCCGCCAACTAGACCCTGCCAACCAGCATGGGCAGCGGCAACCACCGAGCCGTCTCGGCTGGCTAAAAGCACAGGCAAACAATCGGCTGTCATTATCGCGAGCGCGATGGTGGGTTGATCCGTCCAAATCGCATCAACGGCCGGCGCATTGCGAACAACGGCATCGACGTAAACTGACTCAACGCCATGTACTTGTTGTAACCACTGGATATCACACCCGGCAAGAACGCGGGACACGTAGCAACGGTTTCTGTCAACGTGGGCTTGGTCACCCACATGGGTCGCCAGATTGAAATGCTGACTCTGCCACGGTGCCTCTCTCGTCGTCACAAGGGTCGAGACAGAAGAGCCCATGCGGGGTTGCAGCCAGCTTTTAGGGGTCTCGGTCAAATCAATTGCTCGTTGTCTGAGAGCAGCCAGTTTCTCAACTCGGTCAAGTCGACCGGTAAGGGGACCGCAAATTCCAGCCTCTCTTGCGTGATTGGGTGTACGAACGACAATCGTTCGGCATGCAAAGCTTGTCGACCAACGTGCTGAAGATCCTGCAAACTTGCCCGCAACTCGGGTGCCGCGGCCACAGGGACCTTTCCCCGCGCGCCATAACGTTTATCGCCAACCAGGGGATAGCCAATGGATTGCAAGTGCACTCGAATTTGGTGTGTCCGACCACTGCCAAGTTTTGCGCGAACCAGCGTGTGGGTGCGATACCGCTCAGCGACCCTAAACTCAGTATAGGCCGGTTTGCCATCTTCGCGCACAGCCTGTCTCGTGCGGACATTTGGATCACGCCCAATGGGCTCATTAACATCTCGTCCACTAATCATCCGGCCTTCAGTTATTCCCAGATACTCGCGATTGACTTGCCGTTCTCCAATCATCTCCACGAGCGCGTGATGGGTGGTCAAATTTTTAGCGATAACCATGACCCCACTCGTTTCTTTGTCTAGCCGGTGCACCACGCCCGCTCGAGGCACGCCGCTAAGCTCAGGGAAGTGGAAGAGCAAAGCGTTTACCAACGTGCCAGTGTTGTTGCCTGCGCCGGGATGCACAACTAATCCAGCCGGTTTGTTCAACACCAGAATGTCATTGTCTGCATGCACGATATCCAAGGGGATGTCTTCTGGTTCTTGCCAATAGTCACGAACTTGCGCTGAAGCAGCCAAAGACACCTTTTCCCCCCCTTTTACTCGCACTTTTGGTTTGCACTGCATGCCGTCAAGGAGCACCGCACCTGCTTGTATCCATCCGGTGATCTCTGCGCGCGAATGCTCCGGGAACAGAAGCGCAGTCGCCTTGTCGAATCTCTCACCGGACAACTCCGGCGGCACAGTCGCATCTCTCGCGGTTTTCAAGTTATGTGATTTATCATCCATTTGCTTGCAACCCTACCGAAATTGGTAAAAATAGCGACCATCCGACAAACATTCCAAATCCCGGCGGTAATTTTGATGCGCGCAACTAGAACATTCTTGTTTAACCAACCACTCGCCGTCCTCTGCTTGCTGTTGGGCGTTTTGAGCGGCTGCAGCTGGATGCCGTTTGTTGGCGGCGGTGACGACGACCAGGCACCCCTCGAAGAAGAGGTTGAGACGAGCGAACAAAAACTCTATCGAGAAGCGCAGCGCTGGCTGAGATCGAGCAATTATCAGCAAGCGATTGCTGGCCTTGAACGGTTGGAAGCCCGCTTTCCATTTGGCCGTTACGCCGAGCAAGCTCAGTTAGAAATGATCTATGCACGCTACATGTCCACCGACCTGGAAGGCGCACGCACATCAGCAGACCGCTTTATCCGTCTTCACCCCAACCATACCAATATTGACTATGCCTTTTATATTAAGGGTCTCGCATCGTTTTCGGAAAATTCCGGTTTGATGGATCGTCTGGTCAAAGTGGATGAATCGAAAAGAGATATGGGACCACTTCGCGACGCCTATACGGATTTCGCCCAGCTGATGGCCCGCTACCCGAACAGTCCCTATATTCCAGACACACGGCAACGAATGGTGCATCTGCGAAATGTACTTGCCCGCTCTGAATTA
>JAQWQN010000222.1 GCA_029244465.1 Pseudomonadales bacterium | reverse complement strand
CCACGCAGACCAGCGGTAATGCGCAGATCATCAATCGGCCTGACTTCTAATTCCGCAAAAGCACCGAGGCTCGCCCACGCGACCTGATCTTGTCGCGTTACTACACGGCGCTCGCGCCCCGTGGTCTGATACAAGTCAAGCCTTTGTATATCGTCGTATCGCAAATCACCACCTACGCGCACAGCCCAGTTTTCCGCAACCGTAAATAAGCGCTGTGCATGACCACCAAAAATAGTGCGCCGGTCCACCTGCTCATGCTGATCGCCCTCCGTGGGGTTTTCGAGAAAGTAGGTGAAGTTACCAAAAAGATTCAGACTATAGTCGCTGACGTAGCCACCCACGTGCCAATCATTGGCTTGAACATTACCAATCAAAGAGAGACGTCGAGACGATCCACCGATGGTTGGATCAATCGCACCAAAACGATCTATGCCACCAGCGTCAACCAGACGCTTCGGCACTTGGTCTGTCGAGTTCCAATCGTTTTCGTAGTACGAAAACAGCACATGCCGGCTTACTGCACCGTCGTGCGCGGAGTACTTGCCCATTAAATTGCGTTTGTCGACATTGGCTGCTTCAACCCAGGGGCCATCGTTACGCAGAACTTCAGTGGCAAGCAGAAGGTTACCCTTTGCAAGCTCGGTTGAGCCAGCGGTAACAAGACGTCGATAGTCATCAGATCCTGCCGTTACCTCAACAAATGGGTGTATTTGGTCATAGACGCTGATGCGCGACGATCCTGCGGTCGAAAAGTCGCCGCGTTCCGCAAAATACGGGCCTTTTTGATATGCGACGGTACTGATGACCTCGGGAATCAGAAAGTTTAAGTCGAGATAACCTTGCCCGTGGGCATGAGCGCGCAAATTAACGGGCATGCCTTCAAAGTAAACTGAAAAATCGGTCCCATGGTCAAGGTTCATACCGCGCAGATAGTATTGATTGGCCTTACCTTCGCCGCTGTGCTGAGTCGCCACCATCCCCGGCACGACCTCCACAAGTTCACCAACGCGTTGTAATGGTCGAGTAGAAAAGTCAGCGTAACCAACCAGGCCCTCTGACGCGGAACGTGCTTTGCCTTTTTGGGTTTCCGCACGACCCCATACGACAATCTCTTCCATTTCATGCGCGTGGCCGTGCTCGCCCGCGTGATCAGGCTGTTGAGCAGCATAGGCGAGCCCCGAAGAGCACACTAAACAAAATAGGAATGCGTAGCGCATATATTAGAACCAGGAAAATAGCCGCGCAGTCTAAACGCAAAGGTTCCTAGTGCAATATTTTCCGACTAGTTCTTTTGAGCTGAGTCGAGTTGATCGGGCTTATTCGCTGCTTCCACACCTTTTGATTTCAAGAAATGGGCTAACTGGCGATCATGACGACTTGTTGCCGATAAGGGTCCCTCTTGGACAAATGGCTCGTACGCCGGTGCCCGAGCACCGGTCACCTCGTCACCCATGATGGTGACGCGCTGTATGATTCTCTCCGAGTCAAAGTCATTGAGCACGAAATGCTGCGTACACCGGTTGTCCCATATCGCTATGGTGCCTTGAGTCCAGCGATAGCGAACCGTAAAGCGCGCGTTTTTGACCCACTCTGTCAGATAGTTAAGGAGCGCTCGGCTCTCGCCCCAATTCATCTCGACGATACGACGGGTGAAATGTTCGTTTACGAAGAGCGACTTTTTACCCGTCTCCGGGTGTACTCGAACGACTGGGTGAATCGCCATTTTGTCCGGGCGATTATGGGGTAGTGCATCGTGCAGAGCGGTCAACGACTCACACAAATCACGCATCGGTGTCGACAATTCATCATACGCTCGCTCTAAGCTCGCCCACATCGTATCACCGCCAACCTCAGGGCATTTGACCATATGCAGGACCGAACAAATAGACGGCTGGTCTTCAAAGGTGATGTCTGAATGCCATTCATCCGCAATGCCACCCTGAGTCGCTACCAACTCAAACACGCCCGGATGGTCGGTAAACGGATTCTTCAAATTCGGGTGATTTTCGATCTTGCCAAAACATTCGCCTAACGCCACATGCTGGTCGAGATTGATGTCTTGGCCAGGGAAGAAGACCACCTTGTGTACCAACAAAAGTGCTTTGATCGCCGCCACGTCCTGCTCTGTTGGCGCCGCCAAATCTACCCCTCGAATCTCGGCACCTAAGCTGCCTGATAAACGCGTCAATTCCCAATTTGTTGCACTCATCAGAGGCTCCTCCTACTTAGCGAACAGACACTGTGACACATTTGCCGGATCCTTTCACTGCGCGACTAGCACCGCAAACTTATCAATCCCACCTGTAAGCGGCCTCGATGTCTTCAGGTAATGGGTTTGCACGCATAAACTCAAGACGATCGGAAGGGCCAACGTGCATGCGACCCGCCGCGTCTTCTTACACAAAGTGTCCGCTGACCTTGGATTCGAATCGGTAAACGCCTCCGGATACGGTTTATCCCAATTCTCAAACACCTGCCATGCCGCTAATGCGATCAACTCTGACGTCACCGAGTTGTTCATAGCGCGCGGTACGGAACGTCTTCGGCGACAGTAAAGCGCTCGTCAGGTGCACGCAAAACAGCTGGAGACCACTTTTCTACGAACGCACTCTGCACCAACAAACACGCTAAGACGCGAACCAAGCACGCAGGTGTTAGCCGCAAGCAATTTTAGTAACGAGATTTCTTAGGCTCCATGTTTGAGTGCACATCAATCAGGACCGTTTTGCCTTCTGCATTCAGTATCTGTGCTTGCCGCAACGCTGGCGCCATTTCTGCAACCGCTGTCACTGTTAGGCCAACGGCGCCCATACCCTCAGCGATTTTGGCGTAGTCACCTTGCATGTGGGAAACACCAAACTCCTCGCGGGCGACAGGAAATCCTCCTGGATAAGTTGCCATGCCACCGTTGTTCAACAACACCGTCGTTATCGCAAAGCCACTCCGCGCTGCCGTTTCGATGTCGAGCCCAGACATCCCAAACGCGCCATCTCCCATCAGGTTCAGACAGAACTTGTCTGGATTTGCCATTTTAGCGCCGATCATTAGGGGAATGCCGAATCCCAAATGAGTTGTTTTCCCCCAACCCACATAACTATGTGGTGATGTCGCGTTATAAAACGGCACTATGGAATCCCTTGGCGCACCGGCATCGTGGGTCACGATGCTGTTTTCACTGTCGAGCACGTTGTTGATCTCATTGATGACGCGATAGGTATTGAGGGGCGCTTCATCAGACTCGAGTAACGGCTGCCATTCAGCAAGCCAATCCGCCCTCTCACCCGCAATCGCGGCCCGCAGAGCTGAACTGTCGACCGGGGTCTCGCCACACTGCGCCTTAACCTCTTCGAGTATCGCTCGGAGCGTTAACTTTGCGTCACCTAAGAGGCCGATATCAACGTTTTCATCCTTGTTGATATCGTCCGAATTATCCGTATTTTGAATTAAAACTTTCTTGTTGCGAATTGGCTGCCCGTAAAAGGTACGCGTCAAACTCGATCCTAGGGCGAGAATCAGGTCACATTCAGTCAACCACTTTCCTGCCGCTTTGGTCGTCAAGCCACTCCCGGAACCCAAACAGAGCGGGTGCCGCTCATCCATCGCGGACTTTCCTGGCATCGTACAAAAAACAGGCGCGCCAACCAGTTCAGCAAGCTCACGAAGCTCCTCCGTCGCTTGCGCCATCAGTACCCCTTGCCCGGCCCAAAGCACAGGATTATGCGCCGCTAAGAGCGCTTTGACGGCATCTTTAACGTCGCCGGAAGCTGGCTGCGCCTGGGCTGCTACTGGCGATTGATAGTTTTGGTTTTTTTCCGGCACTTCAGCATCACAGACATCCGCCGTGAGTTCGAGCACAACGGGGCCGCCAGGGCCTGTCTTGAGAGCATGGATCGCTCTGCGCATAGCAGCGCCTACGTCCTGGGGTCGATAGATTGCCTCAATTCGTTTGGTGATATGTTGATAATGCTGGAGCGCTGAAAAATTTGGTTTAACCCCCATCTGGTTCAGAAAGACGCCACCGGGCAGCACAAGAATCGGAACGTTGTCCGCATACGCCTGTGCAATTCCGCCCATGGCATTCTCCGCACCAGCTTGCGACTGAATCGCGACGACGCCAAACTTCTGTCGATCGCTGGTGCGACTAATACCGTCGGCCGCCATAATCGCGCCCCGTTCGTGACGGAATGCGACGGGCCGAATACCTTCTTTCGCCACCGCTTCTATTAAAGGGTTACTCGGGTAGCACGTCATCAGTTCGACGCCTTCCGATTTTAAAATGCTCGCTATGTAATCAATACCGTTAATTGTTCTTCCCCTTTTGCTTTCTAAACTCGACGTGAATACATTTTATACGCGTCGGACCCGCAGTGGCACATCGGTTTTTACAGTTCTGCCACAGCAACAACCAGAGCGCCGCGCTGCCAGCACCAACTCAACAGAATCACGCCCTACCCAATTACTCTATCCGACGGGTCTGCACCTTGAACGCCAACACGTTCGCCCAAGCCACGGCTTATTGTCAGACGCTAATTAACGAAAATGTTAGGATCTTCTCTCTCGTGCCAGCACGCGCTAAACTATCCTCGCTAAATACAGGGGAGCCCAGATGAACTTCACCATTACACCAACCGATGCAACGCTCGGCGCAATCGTCACAGACATTGATCTAACCTCACTAAACGAAGCAACCTGGAGCGCCTTGTATACAGAGTTCTTAACCTTCGGTTTGCTGATATTTCCTGGACAGAACCTCAACGACGACCAGCAAGGCGAATTTGCCGCCCGCTTCGGCATCCCAGAACAACTTAACCCCAAGCAGAAGGGCGCAAACGTTGCGATTTCAAACACAAAGCCAGATGGCAGCGTGACCAAACCAAACGAGTATCAGTACCAGCTACTGAAGGGCAACGAAGGCTGGCACACTGACAGCACGTATATGCCACTCGCCTCGAAAGTAGCGATGCTGGCCGCACGAGTGTTGCCACCAGAAGGCGGCGAGACCGAATTCGCTGATATGAGGGCAGCGTGGGATGCGCTTGACGCAGAATCGCAACGTACACTTGAGGGGCTTTCAGCCTACCACTCACTGTACTACTCCCAAGAAAAGGCCGGCTACCGACACAAAACAGACAATCTATACGGTCTGCACAACAAAGGTGCGCCACTCCGCCCCCTTATCAAACAACACCCTGAAACGGGGAGAAAGTCGATTTACACCGGACGCCACGCTTATGGCATCCCGGGCATGGGCCCTGACGAATCTGAAACGCTCTTGACCAATCTTTTGGCAGAAGCGTGTCAGCCACCACGAATCTATCGGCATGACTGGGCAGTAGGAGACATTGTCGTCTGGGACAACCGGTGCCTCATGCATCGTGCGTGTCCGTTCGATGAAACCCATCCGCGCGTGTTGCGGGGTAGCCGAATCGCCGGTGATCCCGACTCCGAACTCGCCCCAACTTACGCGGATGAACGGGCATCTGGGTTTAGTCCTAGCACCGACAATACATCGCCCTTAGCGGTATCACACTAGCGGCAGCGGGCTCGTAAATCAGAAGCGGTCCCGAAGTTCCTGTCGCAGAGTCGATGAAGAGTGGGTTTTCTCGTCCCCGACAAATGCCATACGCGCACCAATACGCGCGATCGTATCGGCTTCAGGCATCTGCGCTAAGGCGTAATCCGTCCCCTTCGCTTGAATGTGAGGCCTGAACGCCTCTAAAAGAGGAATCGGTGTTTGCTCCACCAGCGGTATTACATAGTCCACGCATGCGAGTGCAGCGATGACTTCAGCGCGCTCTTCATACGAATTGATTGGCGCCTCCCGCCCCACGTTTAAAGCGATGGACTGGTCCGTATTTACCGCAATGATCAATACGTCACCGAGTTCACGCGCGGCCTCCAAGTAACGAACGTGGCCGACATGCAACAAATCAAAGCAACCATTGCCAAAGACGATTATCTGGCCATCCTGACGCAGCGTTTTGACGGTCTCGAGCAACGCCTCTGCTGGGGTATAAATTTTGTTGCTTGTCGTCATTAATAAGCTTAAGAGTATAGAAAAGTTGAGCGCCGGAGTGTAACGACTTTAGGCTCTAAGCTATAGACTTCAGCCTGCGCTAGAACAACGACCGATAAAGAAAACGGAGTTACCGTATCGAACCAATGAAGTTCTCAACAGAGCCACGTCGCATTCTTGTTGTTCTGCCGACGTGGGTGGGCGACGTGGTGATGGCAACTCCTTTTTTGCAAGCCATCCACAGCCGCTTTCAGGAGGCAGAAATCTCTGTCCTTATGTATCGCCACTTACACGAAGTCGTGGCAGGTAGTCCGTGGTTGGGCACTGCGTACTATTGGCCCGACAAGAACGTCAGCGGCAATGAGCACCGAAACTGGATTAAGTCTTTGCGCACTCAGGAGTTTGATTTAGCAATCCTGCTACCGAACTCCTTGCGCGTCGCATGGATCGCCTGGCGCATCAGAGCTAAACGCCGGGTCGGGTTTGCCCGAGACGCGCGCAGTTGGCTGTTGACCGATCCTCTTCCGGTACCTAACCGGCGCAAGAATAAATTCGAGCCATTGCCGTTAGTCGACTACTACGACCACTTCGCCAGGCAGCTTGGCTGCTCACCGCCCGGCGATCGACTCACGCTTCATACGACCATCGACCAGGACAACACTACCCAGGCTCGCTTGTCAGCAGAAGGCGTGTCGACAAACGGTCCAATCGTCACTATCTGTCCAGGGGCTAAATTCGGCGCCTCAAAATGTTGGCACCCTGAACGCTTTGCAGGCGTCGCCGACGAGCTTGTCCGCCAGCACAACGCCACGATAGTGATCAGCCCAGGACCTGGCGAAGAACCGCTCGCGCAAGCCATCGCAGACAATATGGCCGAGGCCAGCGTGATACTAGCAGAGCCTTGTTTGAACTTGGGTGAGTTAAAGTCTTTGGTCAATCAATCCGCTCTGCTCCTTGGCAACGATACCGGTCCACGGCATTACGCGCGTGCGTTCGACACCCCTCGAGTCACAATATTCGGTCCCACCGAGCAACGTTGGACTGACACCAGCCACGACAAAGAAACCATCGTCAAAGTCGAGGTCCCTTGCGGACCCTGCCAAAAAAAACTCTGCCCCTTGCAGGAGCGGATCTGTATGGATCGAATCACTGTTGAAGCTGTTTATGCGGCTTCAGCCGTATATGTGAAGGACTACAAGAAGTAATCAGGATCCGTGTTGTTGTCACTCAACGTCGCCATGGCATCCGGGTTTTGTATCAGCCCTTCAATCCACCAGTTCACATCATTGTATAAGCACGTGACTTTTTCGCAGTTCGTGGTTGCATTGAAATCGCGAATCAGATTGGCCGCAACCCCACGAGTCGCCTCATAGGCTTGCGTGTCACTGACCGCGTTTTTGTCTCCCAGTTTACCGTGCGGTTGATTGCGATACACCGGACAGTTGTACAGTCCTAATGGGCTTAGGACCTGACGAAAAAACTGCATATGACATTGCTGGGGCTGTTTTTCGAGCTTTTGTATCTGCCCCTCGAGCAGCGCTTTCAAGCCTGTTGATCGATGCACCTTAAAATCAGAGGTTGCCATGATCACGGCGTCATCAACCTGCTGTTGAATGGCGCTAACAATCGCTTCCTTGTGCGTTTGCTCGTTGATGCCAATCACTTCAGCATTATTCACCTCATCTCTAGTGAGGAACGGCTTGAAGCTGATGTAGGAAAATTGTGAGTCTCTCGCCAACTGAGTCGCTTGCGCTATTTCATGTAGGTTCTCAACAATGTCGCGGTCGTTTATGTTTGCCCCACGCCAAGTCACGATATAGGAGAAGCCCACCGTTAAATCAGGGTTCGCCGCCCGGATTTTTGGCACGGCCGCGCAGATATCATAGAGCGAGAAAGACTTACGCGGATTGTGCATAGCCTGGAACGTTTCATCGCTCCCGGAGTCAAGTGACAGACGGACCCAATCATTTTTATCCATGCAATCCGCGACCTCAGCGATTTTCAGATTGCCGGTCCCATTGGAGACGATCGCTATCTGCAATCCAAGCGATTTCATGAAGCGAATCGTTTCGCCAAACTTGGGATAGAGCGTCGGCTCACCGCCGCCAATTACGATGACGGACTTTAGCCCGCGCTCAGCCATAAGTGCCAAGGAAGACAGCAGTTTGTCGTGATCGTAGCGTACACCCGTATTTAAGATATCGAGATCCACGCAGTGATCGCATTGATAATTGCAGGCTGTTGTGAGATCGAGGTTTATCGATACAGGCGCAAAGTCAGGCACCTGCGACGGGTCCAGCTCAACGGCGTCGACATCTTCCGCGTTTCGCTGTGCGACCTGCCAATCGACGTATCGTTGTAACGCCTCGCGCGCGCCGGTTTGCGTGAGCTTGTTCGCAAAATCATGAATGCTGTCCAGTAGCAGATCGTTACCCTCACCGAGCGCATCGCTTGCACTGCGTGTGCTCGCAGGGTCATCCAGTCGGGTAACCGGTATTTTTTCAGCCAAAAATATACATTCCTACAGGGGTATCTGACAACGATACCTCTTTCAATCCATATATCAATCAGTTACGGAGTGAAGCCCCGTGCGGTCGCGAACCGTTATACGAGGCGACGCTTTTACGCCGCGCTAGAAACTCACGACGCCCATATCTAGACGGTGTTGAGACTAAAGGCCTTGTGCCAGCTTTGGTCCGCCCCTGGCCCGACATTCGTGATGCGAACATCCAGTAAATAAGGCTCGCCGCCCGCTTGTACCTCACGCGCCCGCGTTAATGCAGCATCAACGTCGGCGGATTCATCGACGCGCTCGCCTTGGATACCTTGCGCTTTTGCGAGCATCACAAAATCTATTTCAGGATCGCCAAGATAAGTTTCGGGATACTTGTTTTGCTCGGCCATATTGCCCCCCCAACGCGCAAAGTTCGTCCGTACCGTCTGGTATTGCATGTTGTTCCAGACGACGGTGATGATCGGCAAACTGTATCGGGCCATCGTCCAAAATCCGGACGAGCTGTACATGACCGAGCCATCACCAATACTCAAAACACAGGGCCGATCCGGGTCGGCAAGTTGCGCACCAACGGCACCACCAAGTCCATACCCTAAGCTACCGCCATAAGCTCGGACCAGTCGCCACTCCTCCTCTGCGAACCCGAACGGCATTAAATGGTCCGCGGCATTAAAGTTTTCCGACACCATGGTCGTATTCTTCGCCAGGATATCAGCCATCCTAGACCCTAAGAAACTGGGATGGATGACGGCATCGGTGGCATGCTCGGCTGCCCCATCACGTTGCTTCGCAAGCCGCACTGCAGATTGCTCGGCGAGCGCCGCGCGCCGCTGAGAGATGTGATGCAAGTTAGCATCGCCCGGTTGCCACAGTCTGTTGAGTGCCGCGACGGCCGTCTTCACGTTGGACCACAGCTGTACATCATGCGCAAAGCTACCATTTAGCATGGCCGGGTCTTGTCCAATTCCGATTCTAAATGCGCTGGGGAAGCGCTCGTCCGTCGGGTTGGCTCTCGTGTTTGGGCGATAGCCAACACAGCAGACAACATCGTAGTCATCAGCCGGCAGTGCATCGATCATGCCCTGGAAACTGGGGTGAGAACGAGGAAACGAACCATAGTCAAAGAAGCCAACGGCAACAGGGACAGCATAGTTTTCTGCTAACTCCAAAATTTCCTGTTGGGCTTGTGCATTTTGTACATCAGGCCCGACCACCAACAATGGTTTTTCGCTGTTAAGCAATGCATCGTGAATTGTTTCCAAGGTACTTTGCTCTGGCGTTGTCGCCACGTCGAGAGCGCGCCCAGCCGTGATGACCCCTTCAACTGATTTTTCATCCAGTGCTTCACCGCTGAATGCCATGTAGGTTGGGCCCGACGGCATCGTCAGCGCTTCGCTAAAGGCACGCCTAGTTGCCATGGGTATGCCCCGCGCATCTCTAATCTCCCACCGCTTTTTAGTCACATCCTGAACGGTACTCATCTGCGCGAACCCACTACTGACGCCCAGAGTATTGTGATCGCCAAACGAACCGTTATCCCGCATCGCGGCGGTAACAACCATCGGTGTCCCATCAAAATAGGAATTATAGAGTTGCCCGGATCCTTGTCGTGTACCTGCCGCCAAGTGCACATTGACGAACGCTGGCTTGCGGCTTGCGCGAGCGTAGCCATCTGCTGCAGAAAGAACGAGAGATTCATTGAGCAAGAGAATCGGCTGCACACCTGGGACTGTAAGAAAAGCATCAAAGAAGCCTGCCTCAGCGCTGCCCGTGTTTGTAAATGCATAGCCCACGCCCTGTGCGACAAGTTGATGCATTAACAGCTCGCCACCCGTACCAACCACTTGTTTATTCGCCGTTTTATCGCCCACGTTTTTGGCCTCAGCCATAATCTCCCTCCCGTTAAAACCCTTTGCAGGGTCCTTCTAGTTATTCACCCGTCCCATTAATCCCACCCGTAAATGCTACATTCCCCACTTATTGGCCATTGCCAGTACTGGTTCTTCGCGCGTCATAAACTCAAGCAAAACTGGCCTGCCGGCTTGAGTCTGCTCGATCCCTCTCGTGAGTGCCGCACGTACATCGGATGCCGCCTCTACACGCTCTGCATAGCCGCCCATCGCCTGTGCCATCGCCGTATAATCACCACCAAGGGAGCTGGATTGGTACTTCTCTACCGCATCCGGCATGTAGGCACCGTAGCCACCCATAACGCCGTTGTTTACGAGCACGGTCATGATCGGCAGTTCAGCACGGACTGCTGTTTCAAAGTCGTTCGCTGTCTGCCCGAAACCTGCATCCCCAATAAAATTAACCGCCAGCCAATCAGGACGTGCAAGCTTGGCACCGAGCGCCATGCCCAACGACGACCCTAAATGTGTCGACTTACCCCATCCCAGGTACCCTCGAGGTGTTTCTACCTGGTAGAAAGGGACAATCTGATCGCGCGGATTGCCCGCGTCGTGCGTAACAACACTCTTAGTTTTATCAAATAATGTGTTCATTTCATGGATAACCCGGTACGGAGAAATCGCCCCCGCATCATCACACAGCAACCTGTCAGACCACTCTTCAAAAAACTCTTCTCTTAAAGTAGCGATTTCAGCAATGGTCTCTTCCGCGCGAGGTCTCCCAGCTTCAGAAACCACGCTCTGTGCTGCATCAATCAGTTGCTGCAGAACCAACTGCGCATCGCCGATCGCAGCACACTTCACCGGCCGACACTTGCCTAAATCCGATGGTGCGTTCGTGATTTGCCCAAGCACGGCATCCTTTGGCATGCGCGCGGTAAAATCGTTAATGGTGAAGCTGGTACCGATACCGAGAATGAAATCAGATTCATTCGCAAAGTGACCCGCCGCTTTGGTCAACGTCCGCCCTGCGGTGCCTAAACTAAGCTCGTGGCTCTCGGGAAAAGCGCTCTTCCCCAGCAGTGAAGTTGTGACTGGAATCTGCAACAACTCAGCAAGCGTTTTCAATTCAGCCCAGGCTTGTGCATAAAGGACACCGTGACCCGCAATGATCATCGGGCGCTTAGCACTGAGCAGCGCTTCAAGGATTTCGCGAACATCACTCACATCGGCTTGTGATCGATGCCTTCTTGGTGAGGTATAGGACGGCGGCGTTTCCCCTTTGTATTGGCCCCACAAAAGATTGGCCGCTGTTTCTAGCAAGACTGGCCCTTGTTTGCCATTCTTGAGTGCGGAGAACCCCATCTCAAATCGGCGCGGAATGGCATCCGCATCATTAATCAAACTGGCGAATTTCGTGATATCTCGAAAAGAACGAGATGCAATAAATTGTGGATCATAGTCCTGCATGGCAGGCGCATGAGCACCGGGCAGCATTAACAAGGGCGTGTTGTCACCGTATGCTTGTGCAACAGCTGGAAAACTAGCCTCCACACCGGGACCATCCTGAACCGCAACCACACCAATCTTGCGACCATTATTCATCCGCGTATATGCATCAGCCATATTGATCGCGACGCGTTCCGTACGTGCGATTATCGGGCGGATGTCATGCGACGCAGCGGCGTTAAAGAGCCGGTTATTGGGAAACCCGCAGAGAAACTCAACCCCTTCCTTTTGTAGAATTTCCACGATCATATCCGCGTTACTCATCGACCCTCCCGTTTAATTCTCGCTTCCAGCACCCATTTAGCCAATGTATACGACCGTAAATCAACCAGATCTAGGCAAAAATGTTTCAGCAATCGCGATACCCGAAAGCACCAATACTAGAGCACCACCGTGAAACCACATAAATCGCTCGCCCAAAACCAACACAGCCGCTGCGGACGCCAAGATCGGCACTAGATTGACAAAAATTCCAGCGCGACTCGGGCCCAAAATTTCAACCCCACGAATGAAAAACACTTGGGCGATGAACGATGGGAAGACCACGATAAACGCGAGCAAGCCCCAAGCTGTCGGCGTAGGCCATTGGCCAAAGCCCATTCGCCATTCCATAAACGCCAGCGGTACAGAAGCGACAAAGGCGGATGTGGCCAGCATAGCGAACCAGGTGAGTGCCGAGATGTTGGGCTTGAATCGGAGCCAAACCGTATAGCCCGAATAAAGCAGACACGCGCCAATGATCATGACATCGCCAACATTGAAGACAAAGGCGAGCAGACGTGAGAGATCGCCCTCCACGGTAACTAGTACGACCCCTAGCAATGTCAAACCAACCCCAAGAAGCTGCAATGGAGAAACTTTTTCACCGTATACGAGGAAAGCGATGAGAATCACAAAAACCGGGATCGTACCTTGGATAATGCCCATATTAAGCGCCGTCGTTTCATGCGCCGCAGCGTAAAACAGTGCGTTGAACGCAGTAAAACCAAGTGCCCCCATCGCCATCAAGTAGCCCAACATCGGACGGAGCTTCGCCCATTCGCGCCGCACATCTCGGTAGGCTAGGACCCAAACTAAACTAACAACCCCCAACCAGCGCCAACTGGTTAGCATCATCGGTGAAACTTCAGGGACCGCCAGTTTTGCAACGACCGCATTTGCACCCCAGCACAGCGCCGTAAAACTGAGAAGCAGGTAAGCCGTCATGCGACTACTGCGGGACTCAGTCACATGAATATCCTACCTTCCAACAATTTGTTCAGCCGATCGTCAGCTTTTCGTTCGATTGGGCTGCTCCAGTGAGGCGCCTGAGTGGTGTCCATATCCGCGCGACGCAAAGCCCATTCTAGCAGCCAAGTGGAACAGGGCGCCTTGCTTTCGCTGATCTCATCGAAGAAAAGCTTGGCTATCTCCACAGGGGCGGTCATAAACCAGATGGACTGGCGAAAAGGTGGTGGTCAACGACGAATACAAGTATCCGATGAACACTCGGCCAATCCAGTCACACAACGCGCCTGAGACCATCACCGACAAAATCCACAGGCATTAGTCCCCATGCCGAGTCGCAAACTCAACATCTCCAGCAAACCACTACACAAGGGCAGTTGACGCCTCCCGAATGCACAGACATGCTAGTGCCTAGTTGGAGAAAACTATGGACGTGCGGATACCGCCCTTTTCTCTTCCTACGATTGCCGCCTGCATGGTGTTT
>JAQWQN010000221.1 GCA_029244465.1 Pseudomonadales bacterium | reverse complement strand
GAGAGTCACTACCCTCTCGGCATGCACCGCAAGTTTTGATACTCGCGTCGAAACCAAGTCACCCCCAGTTTCACTTATAATATTGCAGCCAGGGCCTGCTTCATTGTCTCCGTGATGGTTGCGCGTCACTATACGCTCCTTAGACCGTCTCTATAAGACTTGATTCACATGCCTGACAGGTTGCTGTGCGGTAGACTTGCGGTATGTTAAGACGCGTATCGATCATATTTGTAGCTCTATCAGTTTGCTCCGCAGCGTATGGCGTAGATCCCCGGGGCGATATAGAGAAAGCGGTTGAACTCGTAGAGACGCAACAATACGCGTTTGCGCGCTCATATCTCGAGCCCAGTTTAATCTCACCGTATATCTCCAGTGGTGAACGATCGCGAGCCTACTATCTGCGTGGTTTCTCCTTTATCGCACAGAACCTGCCGGTTTCCGCGCGCAAAGATTTCAATCGCGCGTTGGAATTCAATCCGTCAAACCCAGCCGCACTGGTCGAACTCGGGCGGTTATATATGGCTGGGAGTGGCGTCGAAAAAGATGCCACTCTCGCCGTGAGGCTCTTTCAGCAGGCGGCTGACCTTGATTATCCTCCGGGCCATTTTCACATTGGCTACGCTTATTTGCTGGGGGAGGGCGTTGAAAAAAATCTTCTCAAGGCGCGCCAGATTCTCGCGACAGCCGCTGAGGAGGGTCATGGTTTTGCCATGCTGAGTCTGGCTGCAAGTTATCGCGAGGAGCATGTGGCAATCCCTGAACCAGAGCTTGCAATCGAATGGTACGAAAAGGCCTTCGAGGCAGGAGAAAGTAAGGCGTTGCTGTCCATTGGGTATATGTACGCGAATGGTGAGGTCGGGGAACCTGATATTGAGAAGGCGTTGGCTGCATTTCGCAAGGCAGCCAACGCAGGTGTCACCGAAGCGCACACGAGCCTGGCTTATGCCTATTTGACGGGGGTTGGCGTCGACGAAAATCCGGGTGCAGCCTTTGACCACTACAGCCAAGCAGCCGAGGGCGGCGATGTGGCTGCATTTTTGGGTCTTGGGCACCTCTATGAGCATGGTATTGGCGTAGAACAATCCAGCGACGTGGCAAAAACGTGGTATGAGCGGAGTGCGCGCCTTGGCAACGTGGATGCGCAGTTGCGTATGGTCGGCATTTACTTACAAGACGACTCTGCAATCGCTCGCCGACAGGCGATTTACTGGGGACGCGAAGCCGCCAGCAGCGGTATCGCTCAGGCACTCAATGACTACGCGTGGCTATTGGCAACCTCAAAGTTTGATCGCGATCGAAACGGAATATTGGCGGTGGATCAAGCGCAAAGGGCGGTCGACAGCGCGCAGCGTGCGGCTTACTTAGACACGTTGGCTGCCGCGTATGCGGAAGTAGGCAACTTTGCAGAAGCGATCTCTGTACAAGAGCGCGCCCTGAAAGCGATAACGGACGAGGAAGCTGAATTGCGGGGCGAATTGCAGCTAAGATTGGAGTATTATCAACGCAGCCAACCCTGGCGAGAGTAGTAACTCTCTGGTAAAACATGCGCGCCTCGATTGGAGCCCTGCGCTGGATGCTTGGGACAAGCGAGTCAAAATAATTATTTTGGAATCATTAGCACTGGTTTTGCGGGCCGGTGCTAAGAGGCACGGGCGGAGAACAGTTTGAGCTTCGAAAAGAGAAGAACGCGCACGGTTTACGCGGTGATACAGGGTTTGTTTGCTGATGGTAAAACGTCAATTCGACCCGGCAATGTGAATAGTGTGTTGCGTGCGCAGGGTATGCCAATGGGAACTTGGGAGGTGCGTGCTGAGTTTAGCCGCCTAGAGCGGGAAGATGCGATGGCGTGCGACCCAGAGACGGGTGATTGGCACCTCACTGAAAATTCTTCTCTCAAAGAGACCGGATAGGACGTGCAATGAAGACGAAGGTCGACCTTTCCGACCTGCCCGCGATCGAACGGCCTGGCCGAATCGCAATCCTCAAGTCGAAGTGGTACCCAGAGTACGTTGAAAATATGGCCGAGGCTTGTGCCACCGTGCTTAGCCAATACGGCTATCAAGACATCGATCAGCACACATTGCCAGGCTCTCTGGAGTTACCTCTGGCAGCCCGAGATCTTTTGAGCGAAGACAAAAAAGGCGATATCGATGCAATCATTTGTTTTGGTGTGATTGTTAAAGGTGCCACCCTGCACTTTGAGATGATCAGCTACGAATGTATGCGTGGATTGGGCAAAGTGATGGCAGACTTCCGTCGTCCAGTGGTGGTTGAAGTGCTCCCAGTGTTTGATATTCAAGAAGCTGCGGAACGTGCGGCAGACGATGAATTCAATAAAGGCATTGAGGCCGCTGCAGCTGCGATTGAAATGGTCGCCTGGCGTCGAACACATACTGCTGGCTGATCTAAAAGGTTCATCGTGCGCTGGATGACGGCAGGTTAGCGATGCGTCGCCTTCATTAATCGTTCTTTGTCTCGCTGCCAATCTTTGTCTTTTGTAGAAGCACGTTTGTCGTGTTGTTTCTTACCCCTGCCTAGTGCGATTTCAACCTTGATGTGGTTGCCCTTCCAATACATCGCGGTCGGGATACAGGTATAACCGCGTTGTTGGGTAGCAACGAAAATCTGCGCCAGCTCCCGGGTATGGAGTAGTAATTTTCTGAGACGCTGTGGTTCCGCAACGACGTGTGTGCTGGCAGCAAGCAACGGTGTTATGTTAGCACTGGCAAGATAGGCCTCTCCTTGGTGGAGATTGATAAAGCTTTCAGTGAGTTGCACGCGTCCATCCCGAATCGCCTTTACTTCCCAACCCTGCAAAGCGATCCCCGCCTCAAATTTTTGTTCGAGCAGGTAGTCATGGCGGGCACGCTTGTTTTGCGCAATCGCGCCTGCGTTCGCCTGCGATTTCTTTTTGCCGTTTGCTTTACTGCTCATTGCGTTTTGCGCTTTTGGAGTTGGTAACGCGCCCTAGGCGCGCAAAGGCACTAAGTATAACACTGCAAACTCATGGCGTAGCGAGGGATCTGTTCGGTAGAATGCTGGCCTAATTCTTCTGATGGATAAGTCATGGCATCGGGTTCAGATTCTGGCCGCGGCATGTGGTCGAATCGCTGGGTTTTTGTTCTCGCCGCTGCTGGTTCAGCCGTCGGCCTTGGTAACATCTGGAAATTCCCTTATATCGCTGGTGAAAACGGCGGTGGCGCGTTCGTCCTAATCTATTTGGTCTGTGTCGGTATCGTTGGGATACCGATCATGATCTGTGAGGTGATGTTAGGCCGTACCGCTCGGTCAAGCCCAATCCATGCGATGCGCAAGCTTGCCGATAAAGCGGGGGTGAGTCGTCACTGGGCATTTATTGGGTGGATGGGTGTGGTTGCGGGTTTCTTGATTCTTTCCTATTACGCTGTGATTGCGGGGTGGGCATTGAACTACGTCTTATTGACGGCTCAGGGTACGTTTACAGCCATTAGCGCCGAAGGGGCGGCACTCGCTTATAATGACTTCCTGGCCAGTCCCATCCAACTCATGTTCTGGCATGCCCTATTTATGGTCCTAACAATTTGGATCGTGGGGCGCGGCGTTTCGCGAGGGTTGGAATCTGCCATTCGCTGGTTCATGCCACTTTTGTTTGTGCTGCTGGTTGTTCTTCTAGGCTATTCATTTACCTCTGCTGGCTTCGAGCAGGGACTGGCATTCATGTTCGATACCCGCTTTGAGGCGGTGTCGGGAGAAACGTGGCTTGTTGCCTTGGGACAGGCTTTTTTTACGTTGAGTCTAGGCATGGGTGCAATGATGGCCTATGGGTCCTACCTGCCGGAAAATATCAGTATCGGTAAAACGGTCGTCATAATCGCCTTGTTGGACACATTTGTGGCCGTCGCTGCGGGCGTCGTTATCTTCCCGATTGTGTTTGCCAATGGTCTTGAGGCGGGCCAGGGGCCAGGGTTGATGTTTATCACGATCCCGCTGGCGTTCGGACACCTTCCCATGGGCGCATTATTTGGCACGATCTTTTTCATGCTGGTAAGTTTCGCGGCGATTACGTCAGCGATCTCTCTGACTGAGCCGGCGCTTTCCTACCTGGTTGAGGAGTACAACGCGAAGCGCAAGAGAGTTGCTATTAGCCTCGGCGTGATGTGTTGGATTCTGGGTTTAGGCACGGTCTTCTCATTCAACATTTGGTCGACCGGTTACATTGTCGGTCAAATGACGGTCTTCGACTTTGTGGACTATCTGTCTCAGAACATCATGTTGCCGCTGGGTGGAATGTTGATTGCAGTTTTTGCAGTCTGGGTATTGCCGCAGACTGCGGTGGGTGAGCAGTTAGGTATCAAGAGTGGGTTTCTGAGCGTACTTTGGAAGCTTTTGGGCGGGGTTGTCGCTCCCGTTTGTGTACTTGTTATATTTGTGTATACCGTCCTGCCATTATTTTCGAATCTGGCGTGAGTAGAATAAGCAAGTCGGCGCTGCTCGAGGCGCCCGTCGAAATTGCTTATAGAGTCGTGGCGGAAGTAAGGCGTTATCCTGAATTTTTACCGGGTTGCCGTACCGTTGCCATTCACAAGTGTGAAGATGATGTTGTTGAAGCCAAAGTAACGGTGCACGGTTCTGGAATGACCTATGCGTTTGTGACGTTGAACACTCATGAGAGTCACGCAATAAAGATGGTGCTGAAGGAAGGTCCTTTTCGAAGACTGGAGGGCGCGTGGTCGTTCAAACCCATCGGTGATCTCGGCTGCCGAGTAGAGATCGATATCGATTACGAGTTAGCAGGTGGCCTAGAGATAATGCTTGGCGGCATGGTGCGACCGCTCGCGAACAAGATGGTTGATGCATTTTCTCGCCGCATCGAGGCAGCTGTAGCGGGCGAGGTCTGATAATGGCTGATAAGCAAACAGCGATTGCGGTTAGCGTTGTCTACGCGACGCCTACTGAACAAAAAATAGTGACACTCGATCTGACTGACGGTGATACCGTTGAAAAAGCCTTAGAATTAGTGCGAAGCCATTTCTCTGAACTTGAATTATCTGCCCACACAGTTGGTGTTTTTGGTGCAGTGCAAGATCGGTCTGCTGTGCTTAATGACGGCGACCGGCTAGAAATCTATCGTCCTTTGCAGATTGATGCGAAAGAAGCGCGGCGACGCCGAGCGCTGGAGCAGCAGAAACGGTTGCCAACCGGTTAATCGAATCAGTGGTTTAGTTAGCTAGGTGCGACCTCGCTTGTTGTGACGTCTTCGCTTTCGCCGTCAGGTTCTGTCGGGGCGAGATCGCCGGTGAAGTAGGCGAGAGATCCATCTTCAAAAAACAGGCTCATTTTCATGTCGGACTCGAAATATCCTGGCACGCTGATCGTATAAACGTAATCCCAGCGTTGTTCGTTGAACGTATTGCGGAAGATGGGTTCGCCCATGATGTAGGCCACTTGTTCCCGGCTCATACCGGGCTTCAATTGATCAACCATTTCCTGCGTGACGAGATTGCCCTGCTGGACACTGATTTTGTGTACGCGCGGCAACTTGAGGCTAGGCACAGAAAAGCTGCACGCGGCGAGTGAGGTGCTGCTAATACAGAGAATGAGGCCAATTTTGGCAAGTCGATAACGGGTCAAGGTGTCTTCGTCCTTTTGATGACATTAAGCTGACGCGGCATAGTAGCGAATGTCCGCTCGATTGCCATCTTGAAAATGTCCGTTAGTGTGGCTCTTCCGTTGAGGCTTGCAGGAGTGAGGCAGCGTAGTCTCGAGTTTGATCAGTGATGCCAGCCCCTGCCAACATCCGAGCTAGCTCGTCGATGCGACGGGCATCATCAAGATTTTCAATATCTGTATGTTCGTCTTGTTTGGTGACCCTAAAGTGATTGTTGCCAAGCGCTGCGACTTGAGGTGCGTGTGTTATGCAGATGACTTGAGTGTGTTCACCAAGGTTTCTTAGGATGCGACCAACTGTGTCCGCGGTCGTACCGCCGACGCCAACGTCGGCCTCGTCCAAGATTAGACAGGGCAGGGCGCTATGTTCTGCGGCGACAATTTGGATGGCCAAGGCGATTCGAGTTTGCTCGCCGCCGGAAGCGATTTGAGTGAGGTTGCCGGCTGGGAAATTCGGGTTAGTGGTGATCATGTAGCTGACGCGTTCCATGCCGAGTTCCCATTCGGCGTCTTCAAACTCAATGGCAAAGGCGCCGTCACTGATCCCGAGCAATTGCATATAGTGCCCGACCATTGTCGAGAACTTTGGACCGGCTTTGCGGCGGGCGCTGGATAGGCTTTTGGCAGCTTTGCGATAAGTTACTTCCAACCCAGTCAGTTTAGCTGTGAGACTCAATAACCGTGAGTCATCGGCCTCAAGTCCGTTAAGCTCCTCTTCGAGGCGCTCTGTCTGTAGATGCAGCGTGTTGCCGGCCACTTTGTGCTTTCGGGCGAGATCCAATATGGCATTCAAACGTTCTTCCATGGAACGCAGCGCTTCTGGGTCGATGACAACTTGTTCCTGATATCGGCGCAAGTCATGCGCCGCATCGTCGATGAGACTCAATGCGTCTGTCAGATTAGCTCTGGCGGAGGTGATTGCATCGTGGTCGTCTCGAATCGTGGTAAGCGCGGAACTTGCGTGCCGAAGCGGATCGACGTCCTCCAACGCTTGGCTTGCACTGAACAGGGACTCGAGTGTTGTTTGCGCATTCGCCAGACGCTTGTGCTCTTTTTCGATACGGTCGAACTCACCGGCGGCCAATGCCAGGGTCTGCAATTCATCCAACTGGTAAGTTAAGAGATCTTTGCGATCAGCTGTTGAGTTGTGGATCGCCTCCAGTGCGGCGATCTCTTGCACAGCCCTTTGCCAATGTGACCAACCGCTTCTGACTTTCTCTACTTTGTTCGTCAACGCTGCGAAGTCATCGAGCAGATTGAGCTGATTGGTTCGATTGTTCAGGCTCTGATGCTCGTTCTGCCCATGCACTTCAACAAGCTGTTGTCCCATCTTGCGCAGGTATTGGGTGGTGACAGGTATGCCGTTGACGAAGGCACGAGATCGCCCTTGGTTTGAGACAACGCGCCGAATGAGGCATTGAGTGGGTTCATCGCCGTCTAATGCGTCGCTTGCCAATTGCATTTGGAGCACCGGAAGATTGCTGAGGTCGAACTCGGCGGATACGTCTGCTTTTGCCGCACCTGGTCTTATCGCTTCTGTGTTTGCCCGTTCACCGAGTAGAAGGCCAAGGGCGCTCAGCAAGATTGATTTACCGGCCCCAGACTCGCCGGTTATGGTGGTAAAGCCACTGCGGAAGTCGATGTCGAGAGATTCGACTAAGACAAAATTCTTGAGGGTAAGTTGTTTGAGCATTGACGGCTGTTAGAGCATTTTTTGCCAGATCGGAGTTTTGCCGGATCGGAGATTAATCTAAGTTGGTCGACGAGTTGAAATACATTAACCACAACGAGCCGTCGAGATTTGCGCTATATTCTCAGGTAATGACGAACGAGTCGATAAATAAGCAGTTGCAAAGCCAAGTTGGTGACCGTGCCCGACAGCTGTTTAAGTTTTTGGTCGAGCAATATATCGCCGACGGTATCCCGGTTGCTTCAAAAACGCTGGCAATGCTGCCACAAGTCGGTGTGTCCAGCGCCACCGTGCGCAGCATTATGGGTGACTTGGAATTGGCTGGTCTGGTGAAGTCGCCGCATACGTCTGCCGGTAAAGTGCCCACTAACCAAGGCTATCGGTTTTTCGTCGATTCGTTGTTGAGCTATGAGCCTTGGGGCGCAGATCGAATTCGAGAACTAGAGGCAGAGCTGAATCCAGACCTATCGCCCAATGATCTCGTAACGAGCGCATCGGATATCATGTCACAGATTACGCAAATGACCTGTTTGATCACGACGCCACTGAGAAACCAGGTGAGTCTTCGTCACATCGAATTCGTTCGTCTCGATGCTGAACGTATCCTGGTGATCTTGGTCTTGAACGACCGCGAAGTTCAGAATCGAGTCATACACACGGAAAAAGAATTTACGGATATCGATCTGACTCAGGCGGCGAACTTCATCAATCGACAGTTTGGTGGCCTCTCACTTCTCGACATTCGCCATTCGATCATTTCCAGCATGCAAGCTGACAAAGACAAGATGGATGGCCTTATGCAGTCGGCACTTGATGTCGCGAGTGCTGTATTTGGCGAGTCTGACGATGAGGGCCCCGGGCAGGAACTCGTTGTTCGCGGCGAAAGCCGCTTGCTTGATTTCAGTGCTGATACGAATACCGTGAAAGTTCTGTTTGATGCGGTTTCCCGCAAAGGCAGAGTGCTGCACTTACTCGATCGTTGTCTTGTGAGCACAGGCGTGCAACTTTTCATCGGCGAAGAGTCCGGTTATGGCCCACTTGGGGATATGTCACTGGTCACCGCATCCTATGAGGTCAGCGGTGAGGTGGCAGGTGTTCTCGGCGTTATTGGACCTACGCGCATGGACTACAAAGATGTGATCCCGGTTGTGGACGTTACGGCTCGGCTTCTGAGTGCTGCAATGCGCAACGGCTGATATCTTTTTTCGATCTTACCCTTGTAATTTGAGCCTTACGACCTCATATACTCGCGGACCCAATGTGTGTGGATTAAGAAATGGCACAAGCGCGTGATCCTGGTCAAGATTCAGAAAAACAGGCACCTTTAGAAGCGGGCGCGGAACAAGTAGAAGCGGGCGCGGAACAAGAGACGAATACGGCCGATGCAGCCGCAGATGCCGAAACGGATATGGAAGCCCCAGAATCAGAGGTAACAGAAGCCGATGCGGATGAACTCGAGGTCGAAGTCTCCCAGTTGAAAGACCAGG
>JAQWQN010000211.1 GCA_029244465.1 Pseudomonadales bacterium | reverse complement strand
ATTGATTTTGCACTGCTGGTGGATGGCTTGTCAGCCGAGCGAGAGCAGGGTATCACCATCGATGTCGCTTATCGGTTTTTCGCGACAGATCACCGCAAGTTTATCGTCGCAGATACGCCGGGACATGAACAATACACCCGCAATATGGTGACCGGTGCGTCCACGGCAGATGTTGCCGTTATTTTGGTGGATGCTGCGCATGGCGTGCTTACTCAGACGCGTCGTCATTCATTCATCACCTCGCTCTTAGGTATTCGCAACGTCGTGCTTGCGGTGAACAAAATGGACCTGGTGGATTATTCTGAAGCACGTTACGACGAGATCGTCGCAGACTATCAAACGTTCGCCGAAGCGTTAAAGTTTCAGAGCATTACTGCGATTCCGTTGTCCGCCTTAAAGGGGGACAATGTGATCGAAAGATCAGCACACACGCATTGGTACAGTGGACCGACTTTGCTGGGCTTCTTGGAAACCGTGGACGTAAGTTATTCGGATACAGCTCTGCCATTTCGCTTTCCGGTGCAATGGGTTAATCGACCCAGTGCAGATTTTCGCGGTTTCTCCGGGACCGTGGTTGCGGGTGCCGTGGCGGTTGGGGATGACGTTCGTATTCTGCCGTCTGGTGAAAATGCCAAAGTGCAGGAAATCGTTCTCTATCACGACCAACTGGAGCGAGCCCAGGCTGAACAAGCCGTCACGCTGGTCCTCGATCGAGAGGTCGACGTATCCCGGGGGGATGTCATTGTTGCGACGGAATCGCCCTGCGAAGTTTCAGATCAGTTTGATGCCTCTCTGGTTTGGATGGATCAAGAGCAAGGCTACGTTGGGCGTAGCTATTGGTTGATGCTTGGTACGACCCGCATTAATGCGACGATTTCCGATATCAAATTTCGCTACAACATTAATACTTTAGAACAGCTGTCTAGCCGGAGCTTTAATCTAAACGACATAGGCCGAGTGACGCTGAGTTTTGACCAAGCTGTACCTTTTGAGACCTACGAAAACTGTAAGGGGCTTGGCAGTTTTGTGCTGATCGATCGCTACACGCACGCGACGGTCGGCGCGGGGATGATTAATTATGCGCTGCGGCGTGCTAAGAATATTCATCGTCATGCGCACAACGTTGATAAGGATGCGCGAGCAAAGCTTAACGGTCACAAAGGGCAAGTGCTTTGGTTTACAGGCTTGTCCGGATCCGGCAAGTCCACCGTTGCGAATGCGGTTGAACAGGCGCTTTTTGCGAAGGGCATCAGGACTTTTACACTGGATGGTGACAATGTCCGCCATGGATTAAATCAAGATCTTGGGTTCGCGGACGCAGACCGGGTCGAAAACATCCGGCGTATTGCTGAGGTCGCGAAGCTCATGGTCGAAGCTGGGCTAGTTGTGCTCACGGCATTCATTTCACCGTTCCGATCAGAGCGTGATATGGCGCGAGCTTTGTTTGCAGAGGATGAATTTCTCGAGATCTATCTTGATGTACCCCTCGAGACAGCTGAAGAGCGGGATCCAAAAGGTCTCTACAAGAAGGCCCGACGTGGAGAAATCCCCAACTTTACGGGTATTGATTCCCCCTATGAAGCGCCGCTAGGAGCCGAACTTTCCTTGCCAGCGGGAGATCTAAGTCTCGAACAATGTGTCGCACGTGTCGTTGCTTTGGTTGAACAGCAGTGACCGCGGATTCTCATGTTCGTAGTCTCGCCAAGGCGCTCTCATGGCGAATTGTTGCGACGCTGACAACCTCGATTATTGCCTACATCGTGACCGGTAGCCTGGATACCGCCGTGCTTATTGGGGGCATCGAATTCGTACTTAAATTTGTCATTTACTACCTACATGAGCGAGCATGGCAGGTCGTGCCAAGTCGAGCTTCGATTGCCATTAAGCAAACCTGAATTTGCCGCCTATGAGGTGGTCGCTAAGCTCCATCATGCCTATTTCCTTGGGCTGCAGTTGATGGTGGCCTCGAATGAAGGGCCTGACGTTGTCGGTGAGTGGATGTTCCAGTTGTTTCGTCGTCAACACGAAGAAAAGTTTTTGTCGAGTTTTGACAAACTCGGTTTAACGGAGTTGCCGCACGCGGTCGCTTGTGCGCAATACCATGTCCTTTCCAACAGCGTTGGCGGGGTTCCCGTCGAATATATGTACGAATCGGATCGCAAAGCATGGGTCCGTTTTCGATATCCGCGGTGGATGTTTGCGGGACCGACAGTGTGTGGTGTGCCGCGTTCAGCCAGTCACGGCTTTTTAACCGGTTGGTATGCGCACAATGGGGTATCACTGGGCAACCCACGGCTCGGCTTTGTCTGTGTGTCGGAAGATATGACCGGTGAGTTTGGACTCTGCGGGTACTTCTATGAATACGACGAAGATTTGGTGCCTGAAGATCGCTTGCGATTCGCGCAAGGTGAGATGCCGCCGAGATTCGAATCAAACGATCAACCGATACCACCCCTATCGGAGTGGAATAATGAACGTCTGGCAAAAGCTAATCGAAACTACGCGATGGAATATGTCAGGAATGGCATTTGTCAGCTATTGAACGTTTTGGCTGAGGATCAGGTCGTGGCGCTAACACAGCGAGCGGCTCGCCTGATCGGCTTACAGTACGCACAAGAGCTTGCTGATGACCTGGATAGTTTGGTTGACTCAGAAGCGGCGTTGGCTGAATTCATGCAGACGCTGTTCATCGCAATGGGCGACGAGGTGCCGGAGCGTCCGATGATTGAGAACGGTTCCGTAAGGTTTCGCCACGAGAACCTGCGCATTACGAAGGGTCTGAATGCCGACGAACGCGAAATCACGCTCAAGGCCTGGACGGAGCTTTTCGCCGGCTTTGGTATGGCTCAGCAGAATCTCATGACCGTCCATGGTGAGATCTTAGAGAACGGGCTGCATTGGGAGATAAGTCGTCTTCATTCGGCCTAGCAAGTGCTAATTTGGTCACACTTTTTACCCATCACCCTGCACGTGAGGTAGACTAGCGCGCTATCATGATGGCGAAGTGTTTAGCGGGGGCATTGTTAGGTCTGGTATGGCGATCAATCACGCTTTAGTAGTTGATGACTCTCGATCGGCGCGTGTTGCGCTGAAGAAATCGCTCGAAGAGCACGGTCTTGCCGTGTCTCTGTGTTCATCTGGCGAAGAAGCTCTAGATTTCCTTAAGAAAAACCAACCTGATGTGATCTTCATGGATCACACGATGCCTGGTATGGATGGTTTAGAAGCGGTAGCCGCGATTAAGGCGAATCCCGAGACCGCGATGATCCCCGTCATGATGTACACCACGCGCGAAGGTGAAGTCTACGTTGGGCAAGCACGTGCGCTAGGTGCAGTGGGCGTGATGCCAAAAAACGTCGCGCCAACCCAGCTGTTCGAAACCCTGGCGGAACTGAAGCTGGTTACCGATCGCCGGACGCGAACTGTTGATACCGAGCATGATCGTCGAGAAGTTGAGCAACAAGCGCTCGGTATCTCGGTACAGAATTTGGTCTCGAGGATTCTGGAGGATCAGCACCTTACGCTGCGCTCCGATATTCTGCGTAGCCAGCGCACGTTTGCTAAGGAAGTCGCCAAAGAAATCGTCATGGAAATGGCTCGCGCTGAAGAGGTGATCGCTGACGAAGCGCACGAACCTGCCCGTGCCACGAGTCGTATTTTTAGTTTCGCCTTGATGGCGCTGTCTGTTGTCGCTGTGTTTTTTGCCTATCAGTTTAAGGTGCAACGGGATGAAGCGGTCAATGCATTAGAGACTGTCGAATTTGAGCAAGCAGCCTTTGTAGAGACTGAGGTTGCTGCATTTGAAGATGCCTTGGCGCGATATGGCGCTACAGGAGAAAGCACACGGCAGAGTGCAATTGATGCGATTCAATGGGCCATCAACGATGGCAATGCCACAGACCCTAAAGCGCCAGCGTTTGGCCTAGAGCTACACAACAAGATGACCGATTTGCTCGGGCATTTGCAGACACTAGGATTTGTCGGACGTGTTGTTTTGACGAGCTTTGTCGGTAAATTCTGTCTCGACTATGATGATATCGGCGGCTACCAGCTCGCCGCCCCAGATAAGCCCGTTCTCGAGTGCGATTACATCGGGCATCCGGAAGAAAATTCTATTCGCGTTAGCGACCGATTATCCGTGCCTTTTTCGAGGCTATACACCGATCAGTTGGACAAACAGGTGCGCTTGGAGCTGGTTGTCCTGAATGAAGTCGAGTCGACTGAGCGGATTGCATATCCGGCCAGTACGGTTTCTGCTGACCAATGGAATGCAGTGGCATTCAAAAACAACCGTGTCGAGATAGACCTCTTCGCCGACGAATAGACGAGCTCAACTTTATCGAGGACGAATATGTTCAAGCCATTTGATTTGACCGGGCGCGTTGCGCTGATAACTGGTGGTAACGGCGGTATCGGGCTGGGTATGGCGGTTGGCCTTGCGCAAGCGGGTGCGGAGGTAGCCATCTGGGGTACGAATGCGGAGAAAAATGAAGCTGCATTGACGGAACTCACTAAAACCGGGGTTAACGCCAGCGCCTGGATTTGCGATGTGTCGGATGAGGCACAGGTGGATAGACAATTTGCTGCGACACTCGCGGAGCATGGTCGTATTGACGGCTGTTTCGCCAATGCAGGTATCGGCGGGCGGGGTACTGCATTCGATGATATGACGCGCGAGGAATGGGATCGGATCATCGCGGTGAACCAGT
>JAQWQN010000202.1 GCA_029244465.1 Pseudomonadales bacterium | reverse complement strand
GTCATCGTCCTGACGGCGCGTGGGCACTGGCAAAATAAAGTTGAAGGGTTAGAGGCGGGCGCTGACGATTACATCGCAAAACCGTTTCAGATGGAGGAGCTTTTTGCCCGTCTGAATGCACTAATTCGACGGGCTGCAGGCTATGCGTCACCCGTACTTAGCCACGGTGAGTTACAGCTTGATACGGTCAAGAAAGAAGCGCGCGTCAAAGGCCAAGCCACAGAACTGACGGCCTATGAATACAAAGTGCTTGAGTACTTGATGCTGAACCCAGACAGGGTGGTCTCGAAAATGGAATTGACAGACCATCTCTACGACCAGGACTTTGACCGCGATAGCAACGTTATTGAGGTGTTCGTTGGTCGGCTGCGAAAGAAATTGAATCCTGTGGACCTGATTCGGACGGTTCGTGGTCAGGGTTATCGCTTTGTGGCGGACAGCACTGCTTGAAGCACTCCATTCGAAACCGGCTACTTGGAACGACAACTTGCGTGCTGGTCATTTTCCTAACTTTGACTGGATGGGTACTCGATCGCTCATTTCGCACAAGCGTGACGGCTGGCGCCGAAGAACAGCTTCGGCTTGTTGTCTATTCCGTGATGGGTGCCGTTGAAGATGAAGGTGGCAGACTTCAGGTTGGCGTAGACATCTCCGAACCCCGCCTTAGTCAACCCGACAGTGGGCTTTACGCGCGTGTCGCTGACGATCTCAATGGTGCGCTCTGGGTGTCCCCCTCGGCCACCAGTGACGTGAATTTTGACACTGGCGCGGCGGAACCGGGCGCCTTCGTGTTTGTTGAGGCCGCGTTACCGTTACCAAGATATGTGCTGAGTTATACGGTTATTTGGGAAGGTGCGGATGTTGAACGTGTGACGTTTAGTGCGGCGGTCGACCAAGCGCCGTTTGCGGCGAGTATTGGCGAATTCCGTCGCAGTCTCGGCGTTGGTTTTGGGTTGGCGATGTTGGTCTTCGTGCTTGCGCAAATTCTGTCGCTACGTTGGGGATTGCGTCCGTTACGTGTCATGGCCGATGAAGTTCAAGCGTTAGAATCTGGTGATGTGCAAACGATGCGAGACGGCTACCCAAGAGAGCTACAAGGGTTGGCGAAAAATCTTGAGCGTTTTATCGAACACGAGCAACGCAGTCGCTCACGTTACCGTCACGCGTTGGAGGATCTTGCGCACAGTCTGAAGACCCCACTTGCGGTGATTCGCAATACGTTGATTGAGCCGCGAGTAGATCGATCGCTATTAGGGGAACAGCTTGAACGCATGGAATCGACGGTTACGAACCAGCTTTCTAAAGCGTCTGCCAGGGGACCGGTTGTCGTAGGCAAACCCGTCGACATTGGTGTTCAAGTTGAACGGCTTGCCAGGGCACTGCAAACCGCCTACATAGAAAAAGACGTGGACGTAAGTCTTAGCAAAGAAGCCTCGCCACTGGTGCGCGGAGACGAGAGCGATTTCCTTGAGATCTTTGGCAACCTTGCGGAAAACGCCTTTAAATATGCGAACTCGAAGGTTTCGATTGTGGTCCGCCAGGAAAAAAATGAAGCGTTAGTGTTGGTGGAAGATGATGGCGATGGGATTCCAGAAGATTTACGGGCTGATGTGTTAAATCGAGGTAAGCGCCTTGATGAAATTCAACCGGGGCAAGGCATTGGCTTGGCGGTTGTTGCCGAACTCGTGGTTCTCTACGCAGGTCGGCTTGAGATTCGCGAATCTGATCTGGGTGGCGCCAAGATTGAAGTACGTTTGCCCTGTTAACTTAGTTCGTTGATGGCTCTGGCAAAACGTTCTCGCAGGTGTTCAATGTCTGTTGGTTTAGCCACACAACACCAACGCTTAAGCAGTTCGCGGGGGTCGACTTTTTCCGTATTGCGGCGGCCTTGGTTCATTAAGTCGATCTGCAAAGCCATCCGGGCATTTTGATCGGAGTCAGGGCTGGCGATCTCGGCAACAATCTCAGTTTCCAGAACGAGATTGGTTAGCGCCTGGTCAGAAATTGGTGTTGAGCTTCTGTTGTTGAAATACGCATGTGGCGGGGTTGGCGTTTTACCTCGCGCCTCTGCGGACGAGATCTCTTGATCCCAATCGAGCAACAACTGCACTTCCGCGGCCTTCTTCTGCTGCGCCGTCCCGCGGAGCTTATCAAGATATAGATTTCGCATGTCGTGGAGTTTTTTGATTGTCGAGTGTGGCGCCTTGATCTGGAAAAGCAGTGCTTCAATGCGATCGTTGTGTTCATCAAACGTGCGACGCGACGGTTCCGTGTCGGTGGTTAATGCAGCAGCAAACGCATCAAGTGCAGTGTCGATTTCGCGGAGTTTTTGTGCTGCTTCTGCTTTGGCCTCTTCGTGCGCCTCTTGGCGCTGGGCGAAGATTTGGTCACACGTTTTTCTGAACGTACGCCAGAGCCGTTGGTCGATTGCGTGTGGCGTGGGGCCGACTTTTTTCCAGTCCTCTTGCAGCGTTTTGGCAGCGTCTGCCATAGCGCGACCGTCTTGTAATTCCAATAACTCTTCAGCTTGGGTGACGATTGTTTGCTTTGCGGCTACGTTATGGTCCCACTCTTGCTTAATCAATTCATGTAAGTGCTTCTGCAGGGCTTCGAACTGTTGTTCAACAGGCTTTAACGATTTGCGGTCGCATGGATGGAGACGTCGCCACTCTTCGCGCGCCGCGCGCATGATTTTTTCAGCGGCTTTAAAGTCGGCATTTTGCCAATCAGTAACCTCTATGTAACTCGTCAATTGGGTGCAAACTGCTTGGCGAGATGCCAGATTTTGCGCACGGATCTGATCCTGCTCTGCGTAGTAGACCTTACACGGTGCGAAGGCTTGTTCCGCTAGTCGATCGAATTTACCTTGCAAGGTTCGCTCGTCGGCACTGGTAGCGCTGCCCAGTTCCCGCCACTGATCTCTGAGGTGACGTAAGCGAGCGGCCTGTGTCGGTGGTTCAAGTGGCTGTTCTGCGATTTCGTTGAGCTCATCAAGCAACGTCTCACGTTTAGGCAGCGTGGCGTACTTTTGCCAGTCTTTGAGTTCGGAGAGTCGCGCACTCAAAGTGGTGAGATCGCGTTCGTGATCTTGTCTATCTTTGGTTGAGAGGTGTTGTTTGGCGAGCTCCAAACGCGCGGTTTTAATTGCGTTCACAGCCTGTTGGTACTGACCTGCGTCGAGTGCATCAGCGACTGCTTTTAAGTTTGCGTCGAGTTCCCGACGAGTATGGTTTTGTTTTTCTTTGAGAGTGGTTAAAGCTGCGCTCGCTCGCTCGACCTCTTGCTCTATCTCTGCGGCGGTGTCTGATGGTGGTACGTGCTTAGGCCAATGGAGCATAGATGCGGTTTGACGACAGACTTGCAACCATGACTTGTAACGCCTCTCCAAGTCCGCGACGTCGCTTGGCTTGGTCAGCCCCAGAGGTTCGGGACGTGTTTGTTGTTGCCACTCAGTCAATCGTGTGAGCGCGGCTTGTAGCTGCACGACAGTCTCATCAAGGCGTAGGTACTGCTTTTTTGAGGCAGTTGTTAAGTCATCAAATTCAGAGCTGATAGATTGCTTAACCTCATACCAACTGGTGACGAGGGTATCCGGCTTTTTGCTTGACAAGCTCTGTTCGAATTCGGCTAGACGAGGGTCATCTGACACCTCCGCTGCTATGGGGGGTAGAACTTCGTCGGTGAGTGGCGAGGGTGGAGGTTGAGTGACCGTTGCGCCAAAAGTCTCGAGAACTTGATTGTGGCTATGCAGCTCTTGCAGGCATTTCTCCCGACTGGCCTTCATTTTTTCAATCCGTGCACGCCCAGTCGGAAGATTGGGGTTAGCTCGCAAATCTGAAATTGCCCGCGATAAGCTTTCGTCGACCTCCTCAATTCGAGCTAGAACAGCACGATGTCCTTGTTTTGCATTCTTAGCGGCCTCGAGAAGAACGCGCGCATGGCGGTTGCACTTCTTGTCGCGATTCCTAGCTAAACGCTCTAGCGTCTGGAGGCCACGTTCGCTTTGTAGGGCTGCGTGCGCAAAAATTTTGTCGCGGACTTGTCCGCGTGACCGAATCGCAAGTTCGGCAACTTGCTCTGCGTCGACGAGTAGGGCCGAAACTTGTTCCATTTCGGCCGCATCGCAGCGATTGAGATAGGCGTTAAGGATGCGATTGTCCTGCAATAGATGCGGGTATTTCTCAACTGAGATCAACCGTCCAATTTTAGCGGCAGCAAACTCTTCTGTGAGCGGCTTAGCCAGCAAGCGCTCTAAAGTAGGTAAGTCATCAATTAAGGACAGCGCTGTCTCACGAACTTCAGCGGTAGGGTCCGTTGCTGCCAATTCTGCCAACCGGGAAGCGTCAGCCGCAATGCTGGGGCTGAGCGCAGCAATGCCTTCTATGCGAGTGGCGGCATTGTCACTCGCGAGTTTGTCCTTTTTAAACCACCGGCGGAACATAACCTATCAGCTCAGTCGAGCGCGTTGTGTGAGCCGTCGCAAAGAGGAACGCCTTTGGTGTGTTTGCATCCGCAGAAGTAGAGCGTGCGGGTTTTTTCGGCCGTGTATGAGAACGGCGTAAACTCTGTACCTTGGTGCGAGCCATCACAGAAAGGCTGCTTGGCGCTCTTCCCGCAGGCGCACCAGAAATACTTTTTACCTTCATCGACGTTAACTGGGTAAGGCGCTTTTTGGACAATGATTGGTTCGCTCATGGACTCTCCATTGGTCTGTGTGTTCACGGATAGAATGATACCGGAATTTCTACCTAGACTTCCTCTAAGAAAACTCGCGCTCGGTCCACCATGGAAAATACGCCGGCATGTCGGTGCTGACTTTGCCCGAAAATTCCGCAGGTCGCTTTTCCAAAAACGATTCAACCCCTTCTTTAGCATCCGCACTCCGACCACGATGGTATACGCCGCGCGAGTCGATCTTGTGCGCCTCCATGGGGTGATCGGCAGCCAACATTCGCCACATCATGTGTCGGACCAAGGCGACGCTCACTGGTGCCGTATTGTCAGCGATATCACGGGCTATGGCCCGCGCGGTTTGGAGTAATTCGTCCTTAGGGACCGGCTTTTTAACCAAACCACCCTCATATGCTTCTTCTGCCGGGAATACTTTACCTGAATAACACCATTCTAGGGCTTGGCTGATACCAACGGCTCGAGGTAGAAAATAGGAGGAACAAGCCTCCGGGACGATCCCCCGGCGGGCGAATACAAAGCCGAATTTTGCTACATCAGCAGCTAAGCGGATGTCCATGGCCAGGGTCATTGTGACGCCTACGCCTACAGCCGCGCCGTTGATAGCCGCGATTATGGGTTTGTTGAGCTCGTACAATCTGAGTGTAAGGCGTCCGCCACCGTCTGGGTTCAAGCCGCTGGCACGATCCGCGCGATTGTCAGCATCAAAAGCCTTTCCCCCTGAGCTGAGGTCCGCACCTGCGCAAAACGCGCGTCCGGCGCCGGTAACAATAACAACTTTGACATCATCGTCGGCATCAGCGCGATCGCAGGCATCCATCATCTCGCGGCGCATTTGTTCGTTGAATGCGTTCAATTTGCTGGGTCGATTGAGCGTTAAGGTGAGAATGCCGTCTTTGGCTTCATAGAGAATTGTTTCGTAATCCATGGTGTTCCTGTGTTGGTTGAAAAGTTAAATTGGCGCAAAAGGGACAATAGCGGATAGTACCGGCCGTAATTGGGTGAGGCCAGTTGCTATGATAGCGCTCTAATCTTGTGTAGGGGGCAGCAATGCGTAGATTCGCAAAGCAATCGATGGCGCAGTTCAGCAGTCAGCTCATGCAGAGTTTTTCTCTGCTTGCGACGAAGCAAACGGGCATTGCGCTGTGGGACGACCCGACCTGGCGAAGTTGCCTGCTTGAGAACAACTGGGTAGGTGCGAGCTGGCCGCTTTCATGGGGAGGACCGGGTTGGACATCGGAGCAGAAGTTTCGCTGGTATAGGGCCTGCCATCAAAGTTTTGAAGATTATGTCGAGCCGCCAGAGATCCGCGATGTGGGACCCTGTCTGCAGAGATGGGGGAACCACCGAGGACGTGGACTGATGGCTGGGATCACGAGTCTCGACGTACGTTGGTCGTTGGCCCTGTTCGAAGGCAGTTTTACCCCAGCTGACTTCGCGACGAAGCTCGCTTCGTCATGGCGACTATCAGGGTCGAAAACGCAAGTTCGCTTCGCACTTCGCGCAGACAGGTTGTTGGTTGTGGCAAAACAGGGTGAGAAGTTTGTCTTGCTCGATATTGCCAGTGATACGCCAGGGATTGAGATAGCACCAATGGTGGGGCTTGCGGGTGACGTGACGTTGGCCCAAATTCAGTTTAACGATGTGCTAGTGACCGAGGAACAAATTGCTGGTGAACTCGAGTCCAGTGAGGCTTTGCGTCAGCTTTGTTATCAAACCGTAAGCTTAGAGCTTGGGCGCAGTGGCGCGATTGAGCGACAACTTGTTGCCGCGCGCCAGCAAGTCGAGGCTGGGGTCGCAGCGTCAGCCGAGTTTTCAAGTCGGTTGGCTGAGCTTGAAATTGCGCTACAGGCATTGGTCATTATGGAAAAACGAGTCGTTGCTGCCTCGGCGACCGATGTGCCATCACCGATCCCATGGTCATTGCTGCAAGCGCAGGGTCTGGCGCTACAGCTTGAGGTGGGCGAGTTGGTCTTGGACACGTTTGGCTACTATGCATTGCCCTACCCGGACGAAATTAGCTTGCACAATGAAGGCCCGATTGGATCATCTTCCGGAATGACGGCGAGCCGCTCTATGCTCAGAGCCACAGAGCAGGTAAATTATGCAAACTTGGCAGGGGATCTGTACGATATTGCGGCCGAAGAGTTGCTAAGCGGTGCCGATCGGGTTGGAATGCACGAGAAAATAGCGACAGAATAGAAAAATAAAAGATCAAGAGGTATTGAATGGATTTTTCCTTCAACGAAGAGCAGACACTGCTTGAAGATAGCGTCGCTCGGTTCGTCCAGAACGATTACGGATTCGAGGATCGCCAGAAAGTCGTCAAAAGTGAGGATGGATTCAGCACCGAGAAATGGCAGATCTTTGCAGAGTTGGGTTGGCTAGGTGTCCATTTTTCTGAAGCCGATGGTGGGTTTGGTGGTGGTGCGGTTGAATCGATGTTGATGTTGGAAAACTTTGGCAAAGGCTTAGTTGTCGAACCGTATCTCGCCACCGTGGTCCTTGCTGGGGGTGCGTTAAAGCATGCGGGAACTGCTGAGCAGAAAGCGCAATATCTAACCGCTGTTATTGATGGTTCGAAGCAAGCGGCGCTTGCGTATGCCGAGCCTCAAGGCAGATTCAACCTGGCAGATTTGACAACAACTGCACAAAAAGATGGCGACAACTATGTGATCAATGGCTATAAGGCGGTTGTGCTGAACGGGCCCGCAGCTGACTTTTTTGTTGTGACAGCAAGGACGAGTGGGGCGCAACGTGATGAAGCGGGCGTGTCCTTGTTTATCGTTCGCAATGATGCAAAGGGTTTGAGCAAACGGGATTATCCCACTGTTGATGGTTTGCGTGCGTCAGAACTAACGTTGGATGGCGTCACCGTTGCTGAAGATGCCTTGGTTGGCGCCGAGGGGGATGGCTTCAAGATCGTCGAACGAGTCGTTGATGACGGAATTCTTGCTGTCGGCTCCGAGGCAGTGGGCTGTATGGAGGTGCTTTATAAAGACACCGTTGAGTATTGCAAAACCCGCGAACAGTTTGGCCAACCGATCGGTAAATTCCAGGTGCTGCAACATCGCATGGTAGATATGTTCATGGAACATGAACAATCGAAATCTTTGATGTACATGGCAGCCATGCGCATGGATGAAGGCTACAGCCCAGAAGCACAAAAGGCGGTCAGTGCTTTTAAAGTACAGGTCGGGAAATCCGGTCGGTTTGTAGGCCAAAATGCGGTGCAACTCCACGGTGGGATGGGGATGACGGATGAACTTAATATCGGCCACTACTTTAAGAGATTGACGATCATCGATACGCTTTTCGGCAACGTTGACTTTCATTTGAAGCGGTTTGGTCGTTTGTAGAACGCACGGAGGCAAACATGGCACGATGGGACAAAGGGGAAAGCGAGCCTGCAATACCGGGTTGGTTTTGGCAGGCGATTGAGACTGAGGCGGAAACACGTTCCGTAGAAGTTGACGAATGTGACGTGATGTATCGGCTTTATCCCAAGAGCGGTAAGCCTGGGCTTTTGTTGATCCATGGTATGTATGCGCATTCGCGATGGTGGGACTTTATCGCACCACAGCTGCTAGACCAGTTTGACGTAGCAGCCATGGATTTGACCGGCATGGGCGATTCCGATTATCGCTATAAGTACGACTCGAACACTTATGCAGAAGAAATTGCTGCTGTCATCACTGACGCTGGTTTCGGCACAAACACAACGGTTGTCGCGCACAGTTTCGGTGGTTATCAGGCCGTGCGCGCTGCCAACTTGTACAGTGAGCGCTTTGCCAAACTTATTCTCGTTGATTCAGGAATCCGTCACCCAGATGACCCACCGCCCGAGCATGCCATGATGATGATGGGCGTGCGCTCAAAGGTATACCCGGATAAAGCTGGTGCGATTCAACGATTTCGCCTACAGCCGCCTCAATCCTGCGACAACGAGTACATTCTCAGACACATCGCGCAGAACTCGGTGATGCCGGTGGAAGGTGGTGGTTGGTCATGGAAGTATGATGATGATTTGCCTTCAGCCATCCAGGAAACTGAGCGGAACCCAGAAGATTATCGTGGCATTGGCGTCCCTTTGGGGTTGATCTACGGCAATGATAGTGAGTTATTTTCGCAGCGTACTTTGGCCTATATGCGTGAGCTTGTTCCGCAAGAATTTCCAGCCGTAGGGTTAGAGGGCGCGCAGCACCATGTGTTCCTCGACCAACCGCTGGCATTCATCGATGCCCTGCGCGATATGGTCAAAACACTCGGCTAAAAGGTCGCTACATTCTCCTAGTCCGTCGGAATGAGCTTGATGCGGAAAGCCTCATTGGCTTCTATCGCCGCTCTTGTATACAGCAGCGGGAAAGATTGCTCGGTAGCCCAGTTGTCTAATAAGTTGTCGTAGAACTCTGAGCGTGGATCACCGGATTGTCCAGGTGCATTCGTAGCTAAGGCGGCATCCCAATTACCGACATCAACGACCATGCGAAACGAGGCTCCCGCGGAGACGTCAAATGTGTTCGAGTTACGGAAGCCGGTGTTGTTTGTGGTGTTGGCACTCCCCCCGCGTGGGTAGGCGTCCATTAGCATTGCGTTGCGCAGATCCGCTGATGCGAGATGAAGGAGCGGGTGCTGAAACTTGATCTGATGTAAATCTCCCCATTGCCACTGTGAAGCATCAGTACCTAGTTTTTGCTGAAGACTCGTATGCGCTTGCGCCAACGTTGCATAAGCGATGTTCCGCCCCGTGTCCGACTCAAGTAATGCTAGAACAGTTAGCGAATCCAAGGCTCGTGGGATAGCCGACTGAGGTCCGACCAAGTTGCTAAGCCCGGGGTTTAAATATTGGTTGTACCAGACGTTCCAAAGAGCAGCCGCGGCAGACGTCGGCGACAGTACTTGATCCCATTGAGCAAGAAGCTTGCCGCCGGGTTGATCAACCAGATTAGGTAGTCGCGCGATTGTCTTTCGTGCCAGTACGGAATGGTAGTCGCGCTGTAAGTCCAGTGAGTCTTGTATCGTGTGGTGATTGTCTTGTTGTAAGACTTCCCACAGCCGCTCATACCGCCAGGGAGCTGACCACTCAAATCCGATGCGATAGTCATTGATGGGGTATTCTGCGGGCAGGTTCATCGAATTCGCTGTACCGCTGAAACCGCGGCTGGGGTTGTACTCCTCAGGGAGCACGTCCATGTCAAAATACCCGTCCCACTCGTATCGACCATCACCGGGCACAGGGAGTAGCCCATCCCAGTTGTCTCTTTTCGGGAAGCGCCCAGCGGGTTTGTAGCCTATGTTGCCTTCGACGTCGGCATAGACCTGATTTTCTGAGGGCGCACCCCAGCGATTTAGAGCACTGACAAACTCGCGGAAGTTCTTTGCCCGCATGTATTCTATGCTTCCGAAGTACGGGGACATCCCTGGTTCTAGCCACGCAGCACGTACTGCAAAGACGTTCTTTTTAGTCGCAGCAATGACCGGGCCATGACGGGTAAATTCAAGTGTGACTTGTTTCGCTGGGGCACCTTTGATGTTGATGACTTCGGTCACCCGGATAAATGGCTCTTGCCGACCTTGATAGCGGTATCCCTTGCCAACTCGTTCATAGACATAGAGGTCTTCTTGGTCGATTGGAAAAATTGTTAGCCCGAAAGCGATGGTTTCGTTATGACCAATCGAAATACCGGGTAGGGCCGGTTCGCCTGCACCTATGACATTGATTCCTGGCGCAGACAGGTGGGCGATGTAACGTAGCGAGGGTGTGCTATGTCCGCGATGAGGATCGTCTGCAAGGATGGGTCGACCGGTTGTCGTGCGGGAAGGAGCGACAACCCAGTTGTTGCTGCCGAGGCTATGATCGAAAGTGTCTTGCAATGCGATCGTTGGCTTTTCGAAGTTTACGGGGGCTTTCGCGAGTTTATATTTGTCGAGCACGTTGGCGGGAATTACACACGGATCTAGCCCGTCAGGGACCTCTGTTTGCCAGGTCGGTTGCAGTTGCTTCCAATGTGCGGCTGCGGCTAATTGACCGTCGCAGGCGAGTCGCGCGCGCCACACTTCGTCGATGACATTGCGCCACAAGCCGTTGCCTCGAATGCGCACGATATCGGATGCGGTCCACTGATCTGGTCGATAATTCATGAGACTGAATTCTGGTGGCAGTAAGCGTGGCTCGCGCTCGGTTAGCGCGACGTAGGCGTTAATCCCATCTGTGAATGCGGAGGCGATGCGCTTGGCGTCGTTACCGTAGGCGAGCCACTCGGTGTACATGTCTTTTCTATAAAGAAAGAGGCGGGCGGCTTCATCTTGATCGACAAAACGTGCGCCGAAGGTTGCTGACAAAAGGCCCAAACCTCGTTTGCGCCAAAGGTCGATTTGCCATAGCCGATCGCGTGCCGCATTGAACCCTTGTACAAAAAAAGCGTCGTAGTGATCCGCAGCGTAAAGGTGTGGTACGCCCCAGCGGTCGACGATGATTTCGGCCGGGGCGGTGATGCCGCTAACTGCGTATTCAGCATCTTGTTGGATTTGCTCGGCAGAAAAACCAGGTATGGCTAAGGTCAGCAGCGCGAGACTCAGCGATTGGCGAAGCGTAACGGATAATTTGTGGTGTTTCATGATCGCGGCTTTCTTTGTGGTTCTTGAAATCTATCTGGCCGACACCCATTGTCAACAGAGATTACGGTGGGGTGGACCGATTGAAGCGAGGTAGACAACGACCAGGCAAAAAAAAGCCCCCACAAATGGAGGCTCAGATTAGAAGATTTGGCCTGGTCTATGAGCGACCTAATCCCAAGTCAAAGCACCACCCGTTTGATATTCGGTAACGCGCGTTTCAAAAAAGTTCTTCTCTTTCTTCAGGTCCATGATTTCCGACATCCATGGGAATGGGTTTCTAACCCCGACATGCTGCTCTGCCAGACCTATCTGGGCGAGACGGCGGTTAGCGATAAATTGCAGATATTCTTCCATCATATTGGCGTTCATACCAAGGACACCTCGGGGCATCGTGTCTCGCGCATAACCGATTTCTAGATTCAATCCTTCCAAAATCATGTCCCGTGCCAAGGTCTGCATCTCAGTATCCCAGAGAAAAGGATTTTCCATTTTGATTTGATTGATAACATCGATGCCAAAATTCACGTGCATCGATTCGTCACGCAAGATGTATTGGAACTGCTCAGATGTGCCCGTCATCTTGTTACGGCGACCCATAGATAAGATTTGAGTAAATCCACAGTAGAAAAAGATCCCTTCCAATACACAGTAGTAGGCAATCAGGTTTTTCAGTAATGCCTTGTCTGCTTCTATGGTGCCTGTGTCGAATGTTGGATCGTTGATCTCTTTTGTGTATTTCAGTGCCCAAGATGCCTTTGCGGCTACCGAGGGGATTTCATGATACATATTGAAGATCTCACCTTCGTCCATACCCAACGATTCGATACAGTACTGATAGGCATGTGTATGTATCGCTTCTTCAAAAGCTTGGCGCAGCAGATACTGCCGACATTCAGGGTTGGTAATCAAACGATAGATTGCCAGCACTAGATTGTTCGCAACGAGGGAGTCGGCTGTTGAGAAAAAGCCGAGGCTTCTCTTAACAATCGTTCGCTCATCATCGGATAAGCCGTCGTCGGACTTCCATAACGCGATGTCTGCTGTCATGTTTACTTCTTGCGGCATCCAGTGATTAGCACACCCATCGAGGTATTTTTGCCAAGCCCACTCGTACTTAAATGGCACCAGTTGATTCAGGTCAGCTCGGCAATTGATCATTGCTTTTTGGTCGACGGTCACCCGTTCATACGATTGTGGAGCGGAAGTTGTTTTGGCTTCCGTCTGTTGCACGTTTTCTCGTTGCACAGGCTGGACTTGCACTGTGGCTGGCGTTTGCAGTCCTGACCTCTCCGCAGCCACTGTCGCTGGCTCTGGTAGCGACAATTCAATCGTTTCTTCGACAACGATCACAGGCGCAGGTGTCTCGACAATCGACTCCTGCACGATAACAGTAGGCTCTGGTGCTACTATTTTTGTCAGTTCTTGAGTCGCCTGCAATGCTTGCGTTTTGCGGCTTTCTTCTTCGTTGTAATCATCCCAACTCAACATATCGCTATCTCCTCTTTATTCGCACTATTGACATGCTTCGCAATCAGGGTCATCGAGCGAGCACGCAAGTGGCACATCTGCTGCCTCGCCTAAGTCGATATCGAGACCTCCGGCATTTGCGACAGGTGCAGGTTCAGCGAAGCTGGGTACGGTTGAACTGGTTGCTGCAACAGCATTCAACGTGCCACGGTCAAGTGTCGATTTTTCAGCACTCGTTGCGCCAAGCGCTCTGAGGTAATACGTTGTTTTAAGGCCGCGCAACCACGCCATTCGATAGGTGACATCGAGTTTCTTCCCCGAAGCGCCAGCGATGTAGAGGTTTAGCGATTGTGCTTGGTCGATCCATTTTTGGCGTCGACTTGCCGCGTCTACCAACCAACGAGGTTCAACTTCGAAGGCAGTGGCATATCGCTGCTTTATCTCTGCGGGCACGCGTTCAATGGCTTGCATAGAACCATCGTAGTATTTGAGGTCGTTGACCATGACCTTGTCCCACAGTCCCAATGCTTTTAGATCTCGAACCATGTAGGCATTCACGACCGTAAATTCGCCAGATAAATTCGATTTAACGTATAGGTTTTGGTAAGTAGGCTCGATAGATTGTGAAACCCCAGTAATGTTGGCGATTGTTGCTGTTGGCGCAATAGCCATGACATTGGAATTACGCATGCCTTGGTCCTGCACCTTGTTACGCAACTTC